>NZ_JBCGDP010000013.1:0-143909 GCF_038739875.1 Flavobacterium polysaccharolyticum | reverse complement strand
CACCAAAACAAAATTAAAATGAGAACCTATAAAACAAAAAACAGTAGCAAACCTGAGCTTGCTACTGTCTAAAATTGTACTTTTATTTTTTATTAATCCTGTATCACTTTTTCAGGACTAGACAAAAATAAAAAATTACAATCTGATTTGTTGTACTTGACTTTCATTTAAACTCAAAGCTTTCATAACTGAAATATAGTTATTAGTATCAAGGTTTTTAGAAAAATATCCTGGTACAATCACAATTCTAAATGTTTGATTGTTTAAAAATTGAGGAGTTAAAGCCAAGTTATAATTACCACCTGCATAGATTGTAAAATCCTCTTTACTAAAATCAAAATCATAATCTAATTCACCTTGCGAGGTAAACACTGTTCTAGGAATTTGTTGCCAAACCGGTGTCGAAGCATCAATAGTTCCAATCATTCTATAAATCAAGACAACATCAGAAGCATAAATTTTAGGATTTAAAGATCTGTAAATATTATAACCATCTGTTATGTTATAATCAAAATTCACATTTTTTAGCTCAAATACTTCTGCAATAGTATCTGAATCCACATTATCATCATTAGTTGTGCAACCAGAAAATGCTATTAATCCTATAACAGCAAATAATGTAATTATACGTTTCATAATTATTTAATTTTTAAGTTATATAATGTTCTGTTCAAAAATCGAACCAAAATTCCGAATCATTCCAAAACAGCTATTTTCTAGAAATTATTTTACTAAAAAACAAAACATGATAAGGCAATGCATTTTCCCAATATTCCCAAGTGTGCGCTCCTGGTCGCTCTGTATAGTCATGCTCTACTTTATTATACACCAATCTGCGATGTAATTCTCTGTTCGGTTCAATTAAAAAATCATCAACACCACAATCTATTATTAAAGGCAATTTATTAGCCTTAATAGTATCGATCATTCTTAAAACCGCGTATTTCGCATACATCTCTTGGTTACCACTTTGATCGCCAAAAACAGGCTGCATCAATTGTATTACTTGCGCCGAAGATTCTCTATTGAGCATAACGCTCATATCAACAGCTCCACTCATACTTCCTGCTGCGCAAAATAATTCTGGATGTTTGGCCGATAAATAAAGTGCACCATGTCCTCCCATTGACAAACCTGTTATAGCACGAGCTCGCTTATCAGCAATTGTTCTATACGTTTTATCAACTGCGCCAATTACCTCCTTAGTAATAAAAGTCTCGAATTGGCTACCTGAATTAACTGGGCTATCCAAATAAAAACTAAAAGTCTCCCCTTCTGGCATTACAATAATTATATCGTATTGATCGGCTAGATTTTTAACTACTTCTTTATTTGGGGTTTTGCTCAACCAATCATTAAAATGCCCATAAGCACCATGCAACAAATACAAAACTGGATATGCCGTTTTACTTTTTGTATAGGAATTAGGAAGTACAACTGCGGCTTTGTAGGTTTTATTCATCGCCACACTTGCTACTTGCAGTGTATCAACTTTGGCCGCAAAAATAAATGTGCTGTTAAAAAACAAACACAAATAGAATATAGATTTCAACTTTTTCATTTTGTAAAATTTATTTTATGCAATTTACAAAACTTAAGGTTTGAAATTTCTGTAAAATATGACAACTTACTTTAAAATTGTTTTCAATTCGTTGCGATATTGAGAAGCGCTTTTGCCCGTATAGGCTTTGAACGATTTATTGAAATGACTAAAATTATTAAAACCACTCTCAAAACACACTTCATTAATACTCATCGGTTTTTCAGCCAAAAGCTTAGATGCGTGTACGATTCTGTATTCATTAACAAAAGTGGTAAAAGTCTTATTTGTTATTTTCTTGAAATACCTACAAAAAGAAGGAATCGTCATGCTAACCAAATCAGCCACTTCTTCTAAAGCAATAGGTTCTTGAAAATGGTCTTTTACGTAATTAAAGACAACATTAATTCTGTCGTTATCCTGAACTTGCAATTCTAACGAAAAACCAACCGCATTCAAAATAATACTTTCATTAGACTCACTCATATCATGAAGCACACTCCAAAGCATCATCAGTCTATTAAAAGGATCCAACTGATCCATGATTTCAATCTTTGCTCCAATTCTAGCTTTACTTTCTCCTAAAAAAGCAATTCCAGCTTTGGCTTGTTGTAGCAAATTTTTTACCGACGCCATCTCAGGGATAGAAAAGAAATCATTCCCAACAAAATCAGGTTTCATTTGGATGACCGTTTCTGATTTATTACCCGTTTGCGCATTGGTAAATCCACAATGAGGCAAATTGCTACCTATTAATATAAGGTCACCATCTGTAAAATAAGAAAGATGACTTCCTATTTGTCGCTTTCCAGTACCCCCTTGAACATAAACCAATTCGATTTCTGGATGATAATGCCATAAATGGGATTTACTATTAGTGTTATCATCATACTTAGCAATAGTAAATGAACTTCCGTAAGAAGGAGAAATGACTTCTAATGCTGCTTCAACTTTTTTCATAGGCTTAAGAATTGGGTATTAACAAAGCTATCAAATATCAATACAATTTTACCTTTTTTAACATATAACGTTTTCGTAAATGACAAAATAGCATAGAATCATGAAAAATGTGTTGTGCAGATCTTAGCAGGATCAAAGTAATTTAGCAAAATAAATAATGACTAATAATTTAAAAAAATGAACATATGAAAATGATGAATAAATTAGGTTTAGTAACACTTTTTGCATTAACAAGTATAAACACTTATGCAGTAGATGGAGATTTTTTACTTAACGTAAAAAAAGGTAAAGGAAACGAAATTAGCTTTGCTATGAATGACATTCAAAAAGCTTATATCGCTATATATGATGTAGAAAACAACTTAATTTTTTCTGAAAACGCTAAAGGTGAAAATGGAATTGTAAAAATCTACAATCTGGACGAATTACCAATGGGAACCTATACGTTGGTAGTAAAAACTGATCTTAAAGAAGTAACGCACGAAATTAAAGTAGGAGCTTCTGAAGCAACTTTGAGCAAAAGAGCCTATTTAGAAGTTTACAAGACTTCTTTCGCAAATCAAAATGTTGCTTTTAATTAATTAGTACTTCGACCATAAAAATTCATACTTTTTAAAAGCTGTCATTTATTGACGGCTTTTTTTTTGCAATCTACTTATCAACCAACAAGCTATATCTTAAATTATTTTCAAAGAAATCATTAAACTAATAAAGTAAATTCATCAAAACAAAGAAATCAAGCGCTTTTTTAATAAATAAACCAATCTAAAAATCAAAAAAAAGATATTCTATTTTACCCAAAACATATGCTTATTTATCCTAATTTTCACTATATCGTTTTCGAAAAGACAATTTAGCATTAAAATTAGAAAATTTAGTTGTGCTCCTTTCGTATAGGTTACTCTAATTTAGCCTCAGAAATTTAACCAACAACTTAAAACAAGAATTATGAAAACAATCTCAAAATTAAGTGTAGTGGCTTTATTCGCATTAGCTAGTTTAAACACCTATGCTATCGACGGCGATTTTTTACTAAATGTAAAAAAGAGACAAGGAAACGAAATTAGCTTTGCTCTCAACGGACAGCAAAAAATTAAGGTTACGATATATGATATAAATCATAATGTATTGTTTTCAGAGAAGGCATCTGGACAAAAAGGCATCTCCAAAACTTACAATCTTGATGAATTCCCAGAAGGCAAATACTATTTGATTGTTACCACTGATTACAAATCGGTTAAACATGAAATTAAAGTTAATGCCTCGTCAGCTGTACTAAGTAAAAGGCCTGTTTTAGAAGTATACCTTAAAGAAGCCGAGGATAAAAAACTACTTGAAGTCAAATAAATATAACAACACTAACTTCATTCTCATTCTAGACCGTCTCATAGACGGTCTTTTTTTATCTCCTTCTAGTCAAGCCTTGAGTATTCCCTAAAAATTCACAGGAATAAAAATTGTTTAAACAAAAAAAGTTGCAATTTTTTATTATATTCAATAAAAAATCAATTTTAACAAACATTAATCAATAAATAGAACCAAAAAAGCTAATATTTTAAACATAATTCACACTTTTATCAAAAAACTAAAATCACAAGCTATACAGAATTACCAAAACACTATTCTATTTTACCCCAATTAACACTATATCGTTTTCGAAAAGAAAAAATAACACCTAAATTAGAAAATTCTGTTGTGTTATGATTTCGATTGTTAGGCTACTTTAGCATCAGAAATTTTAACTAACAACTTAAAACAAGAATCATGAAAACAATCTCAAAATTAAGTTTAGTGGTAGTATTTGCTTTAGCTAGTCTAAACACTTACGCAATTGAAGGCGATTTTTTACTCAATGTAAAAAAAGGAAAAGGAAACGAAATTAGCTTTGCTCTCAATGGACAACAAAAAGTTACAGTTTCTATCTATGATGCAGACAATAATCTTCTATTCTCAGAATATGCTTCGGGATTAAAAGGAATTTCTAAAACCTATAGTTTGGAAGAATTCCCTGAAGGCAAGTATATCTTGGTGGTAGAAAACAATTTAAAAACCGTAAAACATGAAATCACTATTTCAGACAAAGAAACGGTTTTGAACAGAAAAGCAATAGCGGAGGTTTACAAAAACAGTGCAAAAAAATACCTTGCCGTTGCGAATAACTAAAAATTGGTTTTTTAAAGTGTGTTTTAAAAAGAAAGGCTGTCAGTATTGACAGCCTTTCTTGATTTATTGCAATTGACAGGATTACATATTTCTTCTGTACTGTCCACCTACTTCAAACAAAGAAGCCGTAATTTGCCCTAAAGAACAAACTTTTGTTGCTTCCATCAAATGATCGAAGATGTTTTCATTCTTGATTGCTGCTTCTTGTAAGGTTTTCAAATGTTGAGCTACCAAATCAGCATTTGCTTTTTGTAAATTATTCAACATGGTGATTTGATATTGCTTTTCTTCTTCGGTAGCACGAATAACTTCAGCTGGAATCACCGTTGGAGATCCTTTAGAACTCAAGAACGTGTTTACCCCAATAATTGGGAACTCACCTGTATGCTTTAATGTTTCGTAATACAAACTTTCTTCCTGAATTTTAGAACGTTGGTACATTGTTTCCATAGCCCCAAGTACACCACCACGTTCTGTAATTCTATCAAATTCTTGTAAAACAGCAGCTTCCACTAAATCAGTCAATTCTTCGATGATAAAAGCACCTTGAATTGGATTTTCGTTTTTAGCCAAACCTAACTCTTTATTGATGATCAACTGAATCGCCATCGCTCTACGCACCGATTCTTCTGTTGGCGTAGTAATCGCCTCATCATATGCATTGGTGTGTAAGGAATTACAGTTATCATAAATTGCGTACAAAGCCTGCAAAGTCGTACGAATATCATTGAAATCAATTTCCTGAGCATGCAACGAACGACCTGAAGTTTGAATATGGTATTTCAACATCTGAGCTCTTTCATTAGCACCATATTTATTTTTCAAGGCTTTCGCCCAAATTTTTCTAGCTACACGACCGATAACTGCATATTCTGGATCGACACCATTCGAGAAAAAGAACGATAAATTCGGTCCAAAATCATTAATATTCATTCCTCTACTCAAGTAGTATTCTACATAAGTAAAACCATTGGCCAAAGTAAAAGCCAATTGTGTAATAGGATTAGCCCCAGCCTCTGCGATATGATATCCTGAAATAGAAACCGAATAAAAATTTCTAACATTTTTAGCAATAAAATACTCCTGAACATCCCCCATTAGTCGCAATGCAAACTCCGTAGAGAAAATACAAGTGTTTTGCGCTTGGTCTTCTTTTAAAATATCGGCTTGAACGGTTCCGCGAACTTGCGCTAGCGTTTTAGCTTTTATTTCATTATAAATTTCCAATGGCAACACTTGATCACCAGTTACTCCCAAAAGTAGTAATCCCAAACCATTATTACCTTCTGGTAAATCACCTTGATATTTTGGACGCTCTACTCCTTTTTCTTGGTAAATCGCTTTTATCTTAGCTTCCACTTCATCAACCAAATCATTCTGCTTGATATACATCTCACATTGTTGATCGATAGCCGCATTCATAAAAAACCCAAGCAACATAGGTGCTGGTCCATTGATTGTCATACTCACCGAAGTCATAGCATGCACTAAATCAAAACCCGAATACAATTTTTTAGCATCATCCAAGCAACAAATAGAAACTCCTGCATTTCCGATTTTACCATAAATATCAGGACGAATATGTGGATCGTTTCCGTATAAAGTCACACTATCAAAAGCAGTTGAAAGTCTTTTGGCTGGTAAACCTGCACTTACATAATGAAAACGTTTGTTAGTTCGCTCTGGTCCACCTTCACCTGCAAACATTCGTGAAGGATCTTCTCCTTCACGTTTAAAAGGATATAATCCTGCAGTAAATGGAAATTCACCTGGGACATTTTCTTGCAAACACCAACGCAAAATATCGCCCCAAGCTTGGTACTTAGGCAAAGCCACTTTAGGAATTTGCGAATGCGACAAACTTTCGGTATGTGTCGCCATTTTGATTTCTCTATCGCGAACCTTAAAAGTATAAACTGGATTCTTGTATTTATTCACTTTTTCATTCCAAGTCAGAATCATTTCCCAATTGTAAGGATCTAAATCCATTTTTACTTTGTCGAATTGATTCAAAAGTAAATTCAAAAAGATTCGGTTTTCGTCATGTGGTGCTGTAGCTGATGGCAATACAGATGCGTCATCAATTCCAGCTTTATTGAGTTCTGGTTTCTTATTGGAAACCGTCTCGATTGTTTTGTATATTCCGTATAACTTTTGAGCTACTTGCTCTTGACTTAAAGCCGTTTCATCGTATTTACGGTTGTTCTCAGCAATTTCAGATAAGTAACGCGTGCGATGTGGCGGAATGACAAAAATTTTCTCACTCATTTCGCGAGTAATTTTGAAAGTCGATTTTAAATCAGAACTGGTTTTCTCTACAATTTTATCCATAATCGATTTGTAGAGTGTGTTCATTCCTGGATCGTTAAACTGAGAAGCAATCGTCCCAAAAACAGGCATTTCATCAGGATTTACATCCCATAAATTATGATTGCGTTGGTATTGCTTTTTCACATCTCTAAGCGCATCCAAAGCACCACGCTTGTCGAATTTATTCAAGGCCACTAAATCGGCAAAATCAAGCATGTCAATTTTTTCCAATTGCGTAGCTGCTCCAAACTCAGGTGTCATTACATATAATGAAACATCTGAATGATCCATAATTTCAGTATCCGATTGCCCGATTCCTGAAGTTTCTAAAATAATAATATCGTATTTCGCCGCCTTAAGTACCTGAATCGCTTCGGCTACATATTTAGACAAAGCCAAATTAGATTGACGTGTCGCCAACGAACGCATATATACTCTAGGATTATTGATTGCATTCATACGAATTCTATCGCCTAATAAAGCTCCACCTGTTTTACGTTTCGATGGATCTACAGAGATTAATCCGATTGTTTTTTCGGGGAAATCAATTAAAAATCGTCTTACCAATTCATCTACCAAAGAAGATTTTCCTGCTCCACCGGTTCCTGTGATTCCTAGAACGGGAATTTTAGAAGTTTCATTTTTAGTATGAATTGTATCAAAAATTGGTTTTGCAATTTCAGGAAAATTCTCTGCCGCCGAAATAAGTCTTGCAATCGCAGTTGGTGTTTTATCTTCGATTAATTCTAATTCATTAGTCAATTGATTGCCAATAGCAAAATCAGAACGTTCCACCAAATCATTAATCATACCTTGTAAGCCCATCGCACGTCCATCATCTGGAGAATAAATTCTGGTGATACCGTACTGATGTAATTCTTCAATTTCTGAAGGTAAAATAACCCCTCCGCCTCCACCAAAAATCTTGATATGTCCTGCTCCTTTTTCTTGAAGCAAATCATACATATATTTAAAGTACTCGTTATGTCCCCCTTGATAAGAAGTCATTGCAATAGCATTGGCATCCTCTTGAATAGCGGTATTCACCACTTCTTCAACACTTCGATCGTGTCCTAGATGAATTACTTCCACCCCAGTTGACTGAATAATACGACGCATAATATTTATGGCAGCATCATGGCCATCGAACAGAGAAGCTGCCGTAACAATTCTTACTTTATTAACAGGAATATAAGGTTTTTGTGGTTCCATTTTATGAATATGATAATTTATAGTGCCAAATTACACATTTTTTAAAATAAAAATCGACATTTTATTGAATTAACATAAAACAACTAAATGCTGCTATTTCTTAAAAAAAATAAGTTAGTTTTGGTAAAAAAGGAGAACTAATCGCAATAGAATCAAAAGAAAACGTTTTCTTTTGTCAAATAAACAAACAAGATCTCAACCTCAAATAAACAAAAAAATAGTCATTCATCACGTTTAATGATAAAAACATTTTAAAACCTAGAAATAAAGCATAATTAAAAGAAAAAATGCAAAAAATTACCATCCTCATTCATTGTAAAGACCAAAAGTCAATTATAGCCTCAGTTACTAACTATATCGCCTCGATAGAAGGAAACATTATTTATTTGGACCAACACGTTGATGCCGATGAAAATGTTTTTTTTATGCGACTAGAATGCGAATTAGAATCGGAAAAATGGCCTGTCGAAGCCATAAAAGCTGATTTTGAAACCAATCTAGCCCTTCCATTTGATATGGATTGGAAAATTTATCCGCAACAGCAAAAACCTAGAATGGCCTTATTTGTCTCTAAATACGATCATTGCCTATACGATATTTTGGGGCGTTATAGCGCTGGCGAATTATCTCTTGAAATCCCAGTTATCATTAGCAATCATGAAGATTTAAGAAAAGTAGCCGAACAATTTTCTATTCCTTTTTATTGCGTTCCTTTTACCAAAGAAATCAAAGAAATTGGCGAAAAAGGACAATTGGAATTACTAGATCAATACAATATCGACTTCATTGTTTTGGCGCGCTACATGCAAATCATAACCCCGAAACTGATAGAAAAATACCAAAGCAACATTATCAATATTCATCATTCCTTTTTACCCGCTTTTCCTGGGGCAAAACCCTATCATTCTGCCTTTAAACGCGGCGTAAAAATTATTGGTGCTACTAGTCATTATGTAACCGAAGGTT
The DNA here is from genome assembly GCF_038739875.1 of Flavobacterium polysaccharolyticum. Taxonomy (NCBI): domain Bacteria; kingdom Pseudomonadati; phylum Bacteroidota; class Flavobacteriia; order Flavobacteriales; family Flavobacteriaceae; genus Flavobacterium; species Flavobacterium polysaccharolyticum. Next base: position 134,758 of record NZ_JBCGDP010000013.1, on the reverse strand, counting down.
TGGACGAAGGCCCAATTATCGAACAAGATATTGCTCGTGTAACCCACAGTCATTCCATTGAAGATTTTATTATGAAAGGACGCGATTTAGAACGAATGGTTTTGGCAAGAGCCATTAAATTGCATGCTGAACGAAAAACTATGGTGTATAACAACAAAACGGTTGTGTTTTCTTAGGAAGCACAACCGTTTTATCATTATAAATTCGATTTACTTACCTAGCTCTTCCGCTCTCAGATTCGCCTGATGATGTATTTCCGTAGTTAACTTTTTTCAATTTTCCGAAATCGTAAGTTAGTATAAGTCTATAGTAGTCAGTATTGAGTGTTCTTCCATATTCAACAAATGTTTGACCCACTTCATAATTTCCCTCTGGTTTATCCTTATGAAATATATCGTTTGCCATGAGCTTTACTTTTAAGGATTGATTAAAAAAATTCTTTTCGACTCCTAAAGTAAGTAGCGAACGACTTTTTCGATAAAAAAGACCATCATATTTCTCTCCCAAATACCATCCTAACAATTGAATTTTAAATACTTTTTTAATATCAAATTGATTGCTGGAATAAAAATAATAAAGTGGCTTACTCTCTTTTAGACTAAAAATTATATCATTGGATGTAAATTCATCATAGCTCACATTAACGGTATTCATAGACGTCCACCAATCATTACTGTAGGGAACAGAAAGCGATGCAAAATAGGACTGCAACGTACTCAGGTTTAAAGTTTTTAACACATATGAATTTTCATTATCTCCTTCTAATGCTGCACCAGAAATTGGGTCTGTGGTATAATTGTACCCTACTTTAAAATTATATTTACTTATTGATGTTGCTATTTCAAATGATTGCGTTCTTTCAGGTTTTAATTCAGGGTTCCCTTCGATGGTTATAAATGCATCTTGATAAATAATAGTGGGATTCAAAGCTTGATATCTGGGTCTGGTCACTCTTGATGAGTAAGAAACTCTAATTTGAGTTTTTCCAGACAATTTCATATTGATATACGAACTTGGAAAAAAATCTATATAATCTTCCCTTTTTTGAATAATGGTATTCAAATCATATTTAGTAAACTCACTTCGTATTCCGATACCGTAATTAGTGTTTTCATTAATTTCTCCAGCATAATTCATGTAAACCGCAGAAATCATCTCTTGATATTTAAAATCATTAGATAGCCCCTTATCCAAAACAAATGAATTACCGTTTTTAGCAACATAAAAATCAGAAACAGATTTGTTTCCAACGTTGCTGTATTTTGCCCCAAAGTCAAGTTCCCCTTTATTACTAAAGACTTTTGCATAATCAATTTGCGAACTAAAAACTTTAATTTTATGACCTATTATATTGTTTAAATTCCTAAATGATTCTTCCCCATTCACACTATTATTTTCATCAATGTAATCATTTGTATCTGAATCAAAAAGAGAGTACTGAGTTCCAATAAATAAAGAAGTACCCAGGCTATCTATTTTTGTGTTGTAATTTGCCGAAATTGAATTATTATTGGTTATAACGTCATTATAAATCTTACTTTTAAAAAAACCGTCCATAGTATTAGAAGTTATACTATTTTCACTTTTAGTAGTCCCTCCTAGATTATTCGAATATCCACTATACTCAACTGAGATATTTTTCTTTTCGTTAAAATCATATTGACCTCCTAGGGTATAGTTGGAGAAATTTTTATATTCTCTTTCCCAATCCGTTTTTAATTTTGATTTAAAATCATCAATTTCTGGTGGCCTTGTTCTTGTTGTATTTAAAACTTCTCTGGATTCTCCAAGTAGTAAACCATAGCTACCAATCAATGATAGTTTCTTTTTTCTATAGTTTATGTTAACATTAGAGGTAGAGCTTGGAGCGGAAAAATCAGATACAGTATAATATTGATTGACGGTCCCTTTATATCCCTCTTCAAAATTTGCAATCGTAATTACATTAATAACTGCTTTACCCTCGGCATCATATTTTGAAGATGGATTTGATATAATTTCTATTTTCTTTATCTGGGAGGCAGATAAAGAGGCTAAGCGTTCATTCGTTATTTGTACACCGTTCAAATAAATTATAGCTTCTCCTTTTCCAAAAACAGATACTCCATTCTCTGCAACAATAACATTAGGCGATTTAGAAAGAATTTCAATTACAGAGGTACTTGTAGCTAGAATGGTATTGGCTACATTCACCTCTACCGTCCCGTTTGATTTATTCCTAAACAAAGGTACTTTAGACACAATTTTCACTTCATCTAAATCGACTGTGGATTTTTTTCCAATCTTTACAGTATCCTTTTCAACTTTATTTTTAGAATTTGTAATTTCTGTTATCGTATTAATTGCTTGAGCATTTCCAAGCATTGAAATAAATACTAATGGTAATAGCAATAGCTTTTTCCTTTTCATTTTTTTTGAATTGAGAGGATAGAATTTAATACTGTGAAATTGCAAAACTGCCATTTATTAATTCTATAATCTTTAAAGCTACACCTCTTGACGATTCAAAATTTTGTCCAGTAACGATTCTTCCGTCTGTTTCTATATGTGAGACGCTACGAGCAGAGAACTTAAAAACTCCTCCTCTTTCTTCAATTGTCTTTTGAATTAAGAATGGGAAATACTTAAAATATTCTCCATCTTGTTTTTCGAATGAATCAGGGTAACCACTAATTTTTTTTCCTGCCACTAGATAATTGCCGTCATTTGTTTTTAAGTTTACAATTCCTGCGGTTCCATGACAAACAGAAGAGATAATGCCCTTATTTTCTTCATATACTTTTAAAGCAATAGTTTGAATTGCTACATTTTCAGGTACATCATACATGGCAGATCCACCACCAATGTAATGAACAGCTTTGTATTTTTTTGAATCAATTTCAGCTGGCTTTCTAGTGTTTTTTAGAGCATACATAAAATCTTGGTCGTATAAATATTGCTTTTGCAAAGTGTCGGAGGTGTTGATATACCCTAATGGAATACTGCCTCCTTCTGGACTTACAAAATCGACGGTGTATCCTGCTGTTTTAAAAGTATCATAAGCATTTACTATTTCAGAAAAACTATTGCCTGTTGTTATGGTTGATTTGCCATAGTAATGGGCATTAGAAACAATGAATAGGATATTTCGTCCTGACTTGTTAGACTCTAAACTACTTGCGGATTTACTGATTATTTTCCATTCGCCTTGAATCTTTTTGAGCAAAAACATATCAATATATTCTACTTTTTTATTAGGTATTACTATTTCTGCTTTAGCCAAAGCTATATTGTTATACAAATCAATTGAGATGATTCTGCCTATTCGACCATTAAACTGCCCCTGAATACCTTTTTCAAACCATTTGGTGTATTCCTTAACTGGCACAATCCAAAGGTCTTTGTCTTTATGACTTAAAAATAGATTGGCTTCGGGATAAAATGCCTTTTCGATGCTATCCGGTTTGTTGTAAGAACTCCCATTAATGTAATTTTCAATACATTTTTTAACAGATGCTTCTTCTGTTTGTGCCAATAAACAAATTGGCAAAAATAATAGTGCGATAAAATAGATGACTTTTTTCATAACCTTTTGAAATGTTTAATTGATTATTAATGCTGCGAAATTGCAAAACATCAATCAATTCAAAGGGTAAAAATCAGAAATCAGTAGTACGGATTTATATATTTGGACTATTTATACGCATTTTGAAGAAAAATGGCTGGAGTTGTGCCTTTTAATTTCTTGAAAGTAGCAAAGAAAGTAGATTTGGAATTAAACCCCACTTCATAGCCGATACCTTCCAATGTTAGTTTATTCTCTGAAACCATAATAGTACAAGCATCTTTGATGCGGTATTCGTTGATAAAAGCGGTAAAGTTTTTACCCATATTATCATTCAAAAGTTGTGACAATTGGTGTGCCGAAATATTGATTTCTTTTGATAATTCACTTAAAGTAAGATTGGCGTTTCGGTATATTTTTTTTTCAAGCATTAAATGATTTAGTTTTTCAATCAAAGCGGCAGCTGTGTCATCATCAACCTTTTTAGTCCCGTATTTATTTAAACTAGGAAAAAACAAATCATCTGTTTTTTTTCTATATAAAAGTTTTAATATGAAAATGTATAGTATAAACGTATAAGCAATTGAACCACTAATATAAATTGGATAATTGATTGGCAGTAAACTTAAAACATAAGAAGTAAAAATAAGTATATTACCGATATAGATACTCAACAACCATTTTTCAAACCCACCAAATTTCCTATCTGTTGCTGTTTTGCGTATTGAAAATAATTTATACAGCATTGTTCTGAGCAAAAATCCCGTTACCAAGATATAGACAAACCATTGCAAGTAAATTATTTTCACGAAATAGAGATTCCAATATTTCGGATAGGTTTCATACGGAAATACAATTCCTACAGGTAAAATAACAGCTAACAAAACAACAAAATTCCATTTACATTTGTTAGGAATAACAATAGTTTGTTCAATAGATGATTTTACAAAATAAAATAATGCTGGGCCAATAAAAAAACAGGCTGAAAGTCCAATTTGCAAATAAATCCTTGGCAAATCTGGTTTGAAAAACAAAAAAACAGATTTACCTATTCTGATGCTCAATGCCAACAATAATATACCTAAAAAATAATTGGAAAGACGTTTCTTCTTAGTGAAAAAGAAAAAATAGCAACTTAAGATTAAGCCATTGAATGTACCCAATGCACTAAAAAAAACAAGAGCTCTTTCGTGAAATTCATTTTTACTATATTTGTTTTTTTGCAATATTAGCTAAAATACCTGTTAACTTCCCATCAATCCTACTCGTTGAAAAAACATTTCTAGTCTGTTGATACTATTTCATACAAGAATTAATAGTTGTTTTTTCAATACTAATATTACCACTCAAATATAAGATCAAATATCTAAATATAGATCCTGAGTTTAAAAAAAACATTTTACATTTTTTTGGGAAAATTTAAAATTGACAAAACCTTTCATTTCCCTACTTTTGAAAAAAATTAAAACTAAAATGAAAAAAGCCTTATTCTTATTACTATTAATTTTACCCGCAATTAGTAACGCTCAATTCAAAAACATTCTAAAAAAATCATCCGAAACGGCAACTGGTCTTTTAAACAAAAATGGAACTGTAGATATCGCCGCTGGACTAAAAGAAGCTTTAAACAAGGGGATCACAGAACAAGTTTCTAAACTGACCCAAGTAGATGGTTTCTACAAAAATGAATTGGTCAAAATCGTAATGCCCGAAGAATTGTCCAAAGTTGATAAAACCTTGCGCAAACTAGGAATGGGTTCTCTAGCCGACGACGGAATTAAAACCCTTAACAGAGCCGCAGAAGACGCTGTAAAAGAAGCAACTCCAGTGTTTGTAGCCGCTATAAAAAACATCAAAATTGCAGACGCTAAAACTATTTTGATGGGCAATGAAAATGCAGCAACAACCTATTTACAGCAATCGACAAACAAAGAATTATACGATAAGTTTATTCCAATAGTACAACAATCCATCGGAAAAGTTGGAGCCGATAAAATTTGGAACAACATTATCCAAAAATACAATACCGTTCCTTTAGTATCAAAAATCAATCCCGACCTAAATGACTATGTTACAAACAAAGCACTTGAAGGCGTTTTTAAAATGATTGCCATTGAAGAAAAAAACATCAGAACCAATTTACAATCAAGAACTTCGACTGTTTTAAAGAAGGTTTTTGCTATGCAAGATTAACATAATATAACAAGAAAAAAATACCAAAAAAACGTTGTTAAACAGACTTAACTTATTGACAACAAAGTAATAACATAATTTTAACAAAGACATCTCGACTTATTCCTGACCTTTGTAATGTAATAAACTGGTTATTTATTATTTGGTTTTGGTTAGTTATAAAAATGTCGATATCTCAAGATGTCGGCATTTTTTATTGCGCAGTATTTAGAAAAGAAAGAACGGCTGCATTGAAAGCCAAAGGTTGCTCAACATTCACCACATGACCACATTTTTCAATAACAAAAAGTTTTGAAGAACGATAATGATTCTCGACTACCTTTCGAACAGAAGGCAAAAACATATAATCTTCTTCTCCCATAATGTAAAGTGTAGGAATATTCAATTCTACTTGTCTGAACCATTTCAGCACAGGATTAATTTCGGCTGTGAGTTTAAACCATTTTATAAACTCTTTTTGATATAATTTTTTAGCTTCATTGATAAACAACAATCTCGACTGCTTATGACTTTTCTTAGGCATAATAACGAACGCAAAAAAGCGATACAATACTAAGTAAGGCAATACATATTTGAAGGCGTTACCCAAACGCATTAAAATTTGAGAACGGAAATTCATTTTCAAAATAGCACCACCCAAAATCATACTTTGCACTTTTTGAGGATACATTTCTGCCAATTGACGAATCAAAATCGTACCTAATGAAATCCCAACAAAATGAGAACGTTCAATTTTTAAATGCTCTAAAACTTCCACTATATCATTCGCCAAAGCTGAAAAAGTATATTTCTGCTTAAAAGCCGTTTTCAGGGTTGGTTTAGATTCTCCATGCCCTCTAAGATCCAAAAGTAAAACGTTGTATTGTTTTTGAAAATCTCGAATTTGCTTAAACCATATCGACGAACTCCCACCAGCACCATGGACAAAAGTTACCCATTGCGTACTTGTTTCATTCTTATAAATCGTATAATTAAGCATTCGTTAGTTTTTTTTGTAAAAATAGAATAATAATTTTAAAAGCCAATTAATGAATTGAAATTAGCAATCTAAACACAAATCATTATCCACCTACAACTTAAACATCAATAAACAACTCTTTATGCCATTTTTTGAAATAAGAAATAGCCTTCAACAATCGGCTGCCGTGCCAAGAGAAATACTCGCCATCGACTAAACGTATTTTGGCGTTTGGAAACAAGGAAGTGAATTCGGCTAAATCTTCGTTTTTAAAAGGATAAGGTTCCGAAGAAAGCAATACCAAATCAACAGCGTCATATCGAGTCGACGCATCAACAGCTATTTCGGGGTAACGGGATTGCGTTCCAAAAAAATTATCGAATCGATTCAATCGTAACAACTCGTTGATAAAAGTAGCTGATCCTGCCACCATATAAGGCTTTTTCCAAATAAAATAAGCTACTTTTTGAACAGGAATAGTTGCTACAAAAGTCGTAAAATCAGCCAAAGCCAAATCTATACTTTGATTCAAAGCTTGAGCTTTGGCAGTTGTATCGAAAAGCAACCCAAAATCGGTAATCATTTGTAAATTATCTACAATCGTAACTACATTAGTTACCCAAACTGGCGCAATTTCAGAAAGCTCTTGCACCATTTCTAGTGTATTTTCTTCTTTGTTGCAGATAATGATATCAGGTTGTAAGGCTTTGATTTTATCAAAATGAACCTGTTTGGTGCCTCCGACAATTTTTTTGGTCTTAAGCAAATGATTTGGATGCACACAAAACTTGGTAATTCCAACGATTTGGTCCTCTAATCCTAAATCAAACAACAACTCAGTTTGTGAGGGAACCAACGATACAATTCGACGAGGTGTCGATTCAAAAAAATGAGAAGTACCGATTTGATCTGTTAGTTGTTTCATATTATTTAAACTTAAACACAAAAATTTAACCGCAAAGGTCACAAGGATTTACGCAAAGCACACAAAGTTCAACATAACACCTTTGTGTAGCTTCGTAACTTCTTAGCGTTTCTTCGTTGTAAAATATTTAACCACAAAGGGCACAAGGATTTTCACAAAGTTCACAAAGAAAAAACTTCAATAACCTTAAATGCCTTAAATGGTTTGAAAAAACTTAATCGCAAGGATTTACGTAAAGAACGCAACGGTTTAAACAAACAATATTAAATATTAAATATTAAATATTAAACCTTTAAACCTCAAAATTTCAACCCCTTAACTTAAGAATCTCCTCCATTTCCTGTTGCATTTTCAAAGCTTCGTTTCTAGCAACTTCCGCAAAATCTTCTTTATTCGAAGCGTAAATAATAGCGCGAGACGAGTTAATCAACAAACCAACTTGACTATTCAATCCGTATTTGCAAACCTCAGACAAACTTCCTCCTTGTGCGCCAACACCCGGAACCAACAAGAAACTATCAGGGACAATTTTACGAATTTCAGTAAAGTATTCTGCTTTGGTGGCACCAACGACATACATCAAATTTTGGCTATTCTTCCATGATTTTGAAGTTTCTAAAACCTGTTTGTACAATTCTGTGCCATTTACAGATAAGGTTTGGAAATCAAAAGCACCTTCATTAGACGTCAAAGCCAACATAATCGTATGTTTATTCTCGAAAGCCAAAAATGGTTCTACCGAATCTTTCCCCATATAAGGTGCTACCGTTACACTATCAAAGTTCAAATCCTCAAAAAAGGCCTTAGCATACATCGAAGAAGTATTCCCAATATCGCCACGTTTTGCATCCGCAATCGTAAAGAGTTCAGGATAATTGGCATTGATATATTCAATCGTTCTTTGCAACGACTGCCAACCTTTTATGCCATACGCTTCAAAAAAAGCTGTATTGGGTTTGTAGGCCACACATAAATCGTGGGTCGCATCGATAATGGCTTTATTGAATTCGAAGATAGGATCTTCCGTTGCTAACAAATGAGAAGGTATTTTATTCAAGTCAACATCTAAGCCTACGCATAGAAATGATTTTTTGAGTTGGATTTGTTCTAATAGTTGTTGTGTAGTCATTTCTATTGCTAATTTGTCCTCTTTTCTAAGAAGTGTATTGGGTTAAGTGGTGTGCAAAAATAAAAAAAGCCATTCAATTAAGAATGGCTTTCTTCAGAATTAAAAAAAATTATAATTTACCTTCATTGATAGTTCCTACATGTATCACTTCAGTTCTTCTATTTTGAGCTCTCCCTTTAGCCGTTTTATTACTAGCTACTGGTTTAGTATCACCAAATCCTTTAAATGTTAAATTATCTGGATTTATTCCTTTAGCAACCAAAGCATTCATCACCACTTTGGCTCTTGCTTCTGAGAGTTTTTGATTTGCAATTGGATTTCCTACACTATCGGTATGACCTTCGATAGAGAATTTCGCATTAGGATAATTTTTGATTATTTCCTTAATAGCATCCAATCTCCCGTCAGTTTCTCCTTTATCACTAGTTTGCAAGATTGCTTTTCCTGTAACAAAAAATACAGCACTAGCTTGAACTTTTAATTCTTTCAATACTTCTTTGGTAACTTCTGGACAGCCTTTATTACTTGCTGGACCAGAAATCGTTGGACAAGCATCTTCTTTATCTACAATTCCATCTTTATCAGCATCATATAGTGGGCAACCTCCATTGTCAACCAATCCTTTTTCTTTTGGACATTTATCATCTTTATCAAGAACACTATCCCCATCTGTATCTGGCCAAGGACAACCTTTGTTTTCAATAGGACCAGCAACCGTAGGACACCCATCAACATTATCCAAAAGAGTATCTTTATCGGCATCGCCCCAAGGACAACCATTATTTTCTGTTGGGCCAGCTACAGTAGCGCATTTATCATCTTTATCTACCACTGAATCGCCATCTGTATCAGGCCAAGGACAACCATTATTTTCGACAGGACCAGCAACCTTAGGACAAGCATCAAATTTATCCAAAACTCCATCTTCATCAGTGTCTTTAAACTTCTTTTGGCAAACTGGATATTTAATACCTACATAAATATCAGCGCCTTTTGAATTACTAGACACTAAATTTGTTAAAACTGAGCTCGATCCGATAAAAAGAGGTCCAAATCTCAAAGAAGATCCTACTTGAGTCCCCGTATATTCCATATAGCTAACAGGAATTGCATAAGTAAACCATCTTGTTTCAAAACGTGGCGTTAGCGTTACAGCATTGGCAATACTATTTTTATTAACGGCATTTTTATTTACTAAACTAAAATCACTGTTTAAGTTCAAATAAAACTTACGGTGTATGTTCCAGTCCACATTAGCATGCAAAGCTGTTGGTAAACTTGTTTTTATCCCTCTTTTTGTAGCAACTTTGGTATAATTATCGTTAAAAAACTCATATACATCGCCGATATTATCCACTGTTTCTTGTGTCACTACGCCTGTTACATCATAAGTGTCTTGCTTGGCATTTGAATAATTAATTGATCCAATATCTGTTACAGATATCCCAAAACGCAACTTATATTTATTCAAAGGCTTAAAGTTATTATCTACAGGCTTTGCGTTATTCAAATCATAGTTTTCATAATCAGGTCTCCATTCATATTGAAAACCTAGATCAAAACCTAACCCACTAGAATTGGCATCAAATTCAATATCTGAATTATTTTCAAAATCTTGGCTTCCTCCTATCGTTACAAGACCATTTGAAGCTAAAACACTCAATTGAGGATTTGCATTATTTTTAACAAATGTTGCTGACAAATCCTTACTATTAGCATAACCATTTACACCACCTTGCAAATATTTGATAGTAAGACCTCCTTTTAGAAAGTTTTGATTTTTATTCAAAATAACCGCAGCATAGGATATCCCAACTTCTCCCCAAGAATTTGAAACGGTATTTAAATTCCCAACAGAATAAGCAAAATCATTCGAAGAGTCAAGTCCTTCCTTAACTTCGTCAATCAAATTACCATTTGCATTTACCACATTGGTTATCGTTCTTGCTCTTGTAAATATTGCTATAGAATGTTTTGGAGCAATATTGAACATAAACGATGGGCCTAAAAAATCAACATTTACAACGGCATTGTTGTTTGATGTAGGAGTAAATTTTGATTGACGATCAAAATCATAGTCTTTTTTAAAAATGTCGCTAAACTTAACCCCATACAAATCATTTCCAGCAGAAGCGCTAATCGAGAATAAATTAATATCGGTTTTAAAACGAGAGTCAACAATAGAGGCTGGATTGTAAAGTACCCCTTGAATTCCTGCATAGTTATCCGAAGTATAGCCCACATAAGACTGAGCATTGACAGACGTTACAACTATCATGAACATGAAAAATAGTATAGTTTTTTTCATTGAAATAAATTGGTTAAATAGTGATTAAGACTTAAATTATTTTTTTATGTAAACTTTATTAAGATTTTAATTATTTTTTAGTGTTGCAGGCACAAAAAAAACATTTACTTAGAACTTGTAAGTAAATGTTCTTTTTTGGGTTGCTATTGCTAAATTAAAAAACCTCGCTAGCTTCTTTCAATTTCTCCATATTGTTCACCAATTGTAATTCGGCCACAATTTTCTGAATATCACCGTTCATGATGTTACCCAAATCATATAAGGTCAAACCAATTCGGTGATCCGTTACACGACCTTGCGCATAATTATAAGTACGAATTTTAGCAGAACGGTCGCCTGAACTCACTTGCGACGTACGTTTTGAAGCATCTTCCGCTTGTTTTTTGGCCAATTCCATTTCGTACAAACGAGAACGTAATACGTTCAACGCCTTGTCTTTATTCTTATGTTGAGATTTTTGATCCTGACATTGCGCCACCAAACCAGTTGGAATGTGCGTCAAACGAACAGCAGATTTGGTAGTATTTACCGATTGTCCACCAGGTCCTGACGAACAGAAAAAGTCCACACGAACATCATTCATATCAATTTGCACATCAAATTCTTCTGCTTCTGGAAGCACCATAACCGTTGCTGCCGAAGTATGCACACGTCCTTGAGTTTCTGTTTGTGGTACACGTTGTACACGGTGAACACCCGCTTCAAACTTCAAAGTACCGTAAACGTCCTCTCCTGTAACCTCAAAAATCACCTCTTTGAAACCACCCGAAGTTCCTTCATTCATATCCACAACCGATGTTCTCCACCCTTGACTTTCGCAATATTTGGTGTACATACGGAACAAATCTCCTGCAAAAATACTCGCTTCATCTCCACCCGTACCCGCACGAATCTCGACCATTACGTTCTTCGCATCTTCTGGATCTTTCGGAATCAACATAAACTTGATTTCGTCTTCCAGTTGTGGCAAACGCTCTTTGGCTTCCTCTAACTGCATTTTGGCCATTTCCACCATTTCGGCATCACTACCATCAGCAATGATTTCGTTAGCCTCATCAATATTGGCTAAGACAATAATGTATTCTTCTCTTTTTTCAACCAACGCTTTAATGCTTTTATATTCTTGGTTGAGTTGCACATATCGTTTTTGATCCGCGATAACATCCGGCTGAATAATCAAATCCGAAATCTCGTCGAAACGCTGTTTTACATATTGAAGTCTATCTAACATATTCTTGTCCTTATATTTTGGACGGCAAAAATACAAAAAAGAAAGCAATTTACAGAAACCCCTTTTCAGATTTTTTTAGGAGCTTAATGCTTCGCCAGTTCGCTTCGCTCGTGCCCTGCTGTCCGCTATATCTGTGGCTCTGAACCCCAGAGCCACAGGATGCCGCTCCCATCAGGGCTAGAAACGGTAACGCAACACGAATCGAAATTCCAATTTTTAAATTCCAATAATAAGAATTCATTAAAAAAATCTCTAAAATTCACACAACGACTCCCCTCTCGAAATCAAAGATTCAACGACTCCAAAAAAAAATAAACATATGGAGTTATTAGGGGTTGGGGTTGTGTTTTTTTTAATCCCAAACTTCAAAAACAAACTAAAAACAATTATTCAGCAACAAATTTTGTAATGAAAATTGTATATATTTGAAAAAGACAATAAAACGAGATAAAACTGCGATTATCTACCCAATTTTGAGGGTATAGTCGCTATTGTATAGCGTTTATACACTAGTTATAAGCCATTTTATGGAAATACGTAGAAAAAATATAACATCAATAAGTTATATACAAGTTAGTGATTACTCAGAATTCAATAATTCTTTTTTACCACCAGTGGAATTTAATAACGAAGTTATTGAGTTTTTAAAAATGGTTCCAGTAGATTTACTTCAACTATCAGACTCTTTAGAATTTTTAGAATTGTGTAATCGGACTTTGAATCAAAATGGTATTGATTTTTCATTTTTTTACTCCCATAGCTTTACTTCATTAATTGACTTATTAGAAACAACTCCACAATTGACTTTAGTTTTTTTAGATTCTAAATCTGAAATTCACAAAAATATATTTGCTAAATTTAAAAATTCAGAAAAAATCTATTTTCACTTCAGAAATTTAAATGATTTCAATTTATCTGCCAAAAATATAGTTTTAAATTATCAAGATTTTGTCCAGTTATTAGTCGAAAGACAGGATTCAATATTGAAAGCGTTAGGAATAAATAATTTTATAATAAATCCTTCAGTTAACATAATCTATAAGAATTTTAATCCATTCTTTTATTTTATTCCAACTAGAAATAACTACTTTCTCCTTAATAGCATAATTGGCAATTTTGTAGTTTCATCTGATGAGTCTGTCCAAGAAATAAATAAAAAAAATGAAGCAGAAACTCAAAAGGCTGGAAAAGTCCCAAATTCTTTTGAAAGACAAAATTCCTATTTAAGCCAAATTAATAACATTGACTTTTTCCAAATGATTTCTTTAAAAAAAGGCCTAATAAAATTGGTTACTAACATTGAACCAAAAGTATCCCCATTAATTTTAATATTGCCATTTAATAATCCAGACATAAAAAGTTTATACAAAAATAATGATGTTATTGACTTAATTCAAACTGAGCAAACTGAAAACTACATTTCAAATGTTACCACAAAAAAAACTATAACAATGGCTATTGCGGGAAGTCATATTGTAAAAGAAAGGATAACTTTTCTAGATAATGTCTCTTTTTTGCATTCATCTTTTGCATTTAGTCCAGTATTAAGATTGCCAATACAAGGAAAATCTATTTATAGAGAATTATCATTTTTTAGAAGTCTTTCTTTCGCATCTCTTAGTAATCCTCTAAATCGCAAAAAATTAAGGCGCTCAATCCTACAATTTGGTAATAAACTTTCTAAAAAAGTACTTAGTCCAAATTTACAAGATACTATAAAAGAAAGAGATGGTCAAATTGTAGCAATTACAGATTTACCTATTGAATGGCTAACAATAAATAATATTCCTTTGATTTTTACACATGATGTTTGCCGTCTTCCAGAGACGTCATTACATGGATTAATGTCTATACATGCTATAAATAAAACTTTTCGATTTTCAATTACGACTGAAACCATAACTAAAACTTTAGTTATATTAGGAAATAATGAAGACCCATTCAAATTTTGGCATGACAGGGTTTATGAGTCTTCTATAAAAAATGGCTTTGCAGTTCGACACTGTTTATCTCTGAATGAAGTTAAACATTTTGTACACCTTCTGAAACCAGATATATTAATATTTGATTGTCACGGTGGAGTGGACGATGAATCCAAAACAACTTTCTTAAAAATTGGAAATGAAATTTTGGATGGTAAATTTGTAATAGAGAATGAAATTTATGCTCCAATAGTTTTTATATCAGCTTGTGGAACAGCGCCTACTTATGGAACATATAACATAATTGCAAATGCATTTTTCGAAGCTGGTAGTTTATCCGTTACTTCAACATACATTCCTATTGCAATTAATTCTGGATCTTTTCTTTACTTAAGAATTCTTGAAAAACTACCTTTTGCAATAAAACAAATTATACATAAAAATTGGCTGGAATTTATTTGTCATATAATAAGAACATCAACATTAAGTGAAACTTACTTAAATATTCAAAAGAAATATAAAATCTCTACTGATGAATTCGTAAAATCAAACTCAAAAGCATTAATGGATTCTTTAGTTTTTTCAGAAAGAAGGAAACTTTATAGTGAGCTAGACGAACATATACAAAAACTAACTTCCGATAAAAAACTCCATTACTCGGAAACTATTCCTGAATTTCTTTTATATAGCAATTTAGGAAGAGCTGATTTAATATTATTTAAAGACTGGGAAACTGCTTATATAGAAAAAAACGTCTACTAATCGAGTAGACGGCTCCGCCCCGAACGGAACGGAGTGCGCCTCTCAAATGTTTACATTCACGAAAACCAAAAAAACAATAAAAACCTGAGTACACCACCGAGCGTACGGGTCACCTACTCGGCGGTTCGCAAAGAGATGGGTTAAGTTCGATGTAAACATCGGTTAAAGATTGATAGCCACGCTGTTTTAAGCGTTTCAAAGTAATGGTAGTACTCAAAATCGGACTCTGCGCAATTGCCCACCCGCCTTTGCGAGTGCGACTAAAAGCATAGGCGTGGTCTTGGTCAATGCCCAAGCGTATAAGATTCTTTCTCTTTCGCTCGGGTTTCTTCCAATCGTGCCAAATGCAATATCGAAGTCGGTTTCTAAGCCAGCAGTCTAGATCACGTAATTTGCCCATAATACTCGTTCCTCGAAAATAGTTAACCATCCTCGCTGGATTTGCTTCGCCTATTCGCCTTTCAGGCTCGGGTCATTGATTTTTCGGATACGTTCCTCGAGACTTATCGGTGCGGTTTTGCGTGTCACTTCTTTTAAACTCTGCTTGAGTTTTGCCCAAGTGCAATTCTATATTCCGAATGCTCTCTTTTTTCTAGCTTTCTCTAACTTCTAAGACTATTGAAATATCCATAAAGATAAAGTATAAGAAATACTTTTGATTCAAAACTAGGACGGCCTTCACTTTTAAGAATACGAGTCGTAAAACCAAGCAATTCAAGCGAGATATGCTCTACGAAAGCTTCAATAAAACGAACAGGATTATCAAGAGTGATTTTATCCTCTAAACTACTTAATTGTAACTGTTGGCGGGAGATTCCAGATATGTGTTGCATACTTAAATGTACAACTTTTCCTCCTTATGTTACTCAATTTTCACTACTTTTGAAATAAAAATAAGCGGAGGTTTTTTCACAGACTGACGTTAGTGGCAAGCTTACCAAACTAAATAATAAAATAGAATTATGTTTTCTGA
Source organism: Flavobacterium polysaccharolyticum (assembly GCF_038739875.1). Taxonomy (NCBI): domain Bacteria; kingdom Pseudomonadati; phylum Bacteroidota; class Flavobacteriia; order Flavobacteriales; family Flavobacteriaceae; genus Flavobacterium; species Flavobacterium polysaccharolyticum. The sequence continues at coordinate 118,813 of NZ_JBCGDP010000013.1, read as the reverse complement.
AAATAAAAATGTAATATTCGAAACTGAAGTTGATAGGTTTTCAAATAGATTCTGGAAAATATTTAAATCATACATTTTTTTTTACTTAATTACTATTTCAGTTCTAATATATTTCAATTACCAAAATGATAGTTTTATAACTAAATCATGTATTCTCCTCATGTTTATTTTTATGACATTTAGATGTAAAAGCGTTATAAAATGGACGAAAACAAAAATAGAACGTATTATAAAAAATGAGGAGAATTTTGAATTTCATATTTTGGAAAAAAATGTAAAAAAGAAAATTTTTATTCCTAAAAATGATTTATTAACAATTCTTAAATGGGTAGAACATAGACCGAAAGTTTTAGAGTTAACTATCCTAAATAATGGAAAAGAAGAAATGAAATTATATTCTGCAAGTAAAATAGAAATCGAACAAGAGTTGGAAAAAATATCATATATACTAAAAAAAGCCAGCCACTAACAGGCGTTTGGCAAGATTTCGAATTTTGTAGTAAATTCACGTTTACATTTCGCAAGAAATTTTATCTTTAACAGAAAATAATTAATTCTGAAGTTTGCAACATCGCCAAGCGCCGTAACATTAGCGGATAGACTACCAAAATTGCGGTAAAATATGAAAACACCAAAGAAAAGAACATTAATAAATACAAGAAACATATTCATAATCTCAATGCTTGTAATTGCGATTACAATATTTAGCGTATGGTTTTATGGAATTGGAAAACACAAAACAGTTATTGAAAACTCATTGATCTCAACTTCAATTATTTCAATAGCATTTTTTCTCTTTATCTCAATTAGTTTATTTAACGGAACTAAACTGAAAGACAATGTTGGAAAATTAACTGATAAAATAAACTCCAAAAAATTAGACTTCTTAAAAGATTTAACTCCAACAGATTATAATGGTTTAGAACTTGGAGCTAATATTGCGGAAGGTATCGGAGGAATAGTTATGAGCATAATTTTATGGATTATTGTCACAATAGTTTTAAGTTTTTTATTTTACGCTTTAGGAACGATTATTTGGTTTTCCATTTTAGTTTTTTTAGGAATGTTGTATTGGATATTTTTTAGAGCTTTAAGATTAATTTTTAAAAAATCTGCTGAATGTAGTGGAAATATTGAACTAAGTATATTTTACGGAATTGCATATACAATTTTATATATTTTTTGGATTTACGGAATAATTCTGTTGACAAAATTATATTAAAAATGAAAAAAGTCCATCCACTAACACACGTGGCTGTTGCACAACTAAAAAAAGACTAAATCTAACTTTTAATCAATTTTTACAAACAGATTAAACATTAAAAATCAGCATATTACATTTTAAATAATTTAACAAACCAGAATTTTAAGAAGGAATTTTAGTTGTGCAACAAGCACACACGCTATAAGCAATTTGGGTATTTGGCTTAATTTGAAAATGGTTTAGTATTTGGCAATTTAATGATAACCGAAAAATAAATCTATGACAATTAAGTATTTGAGATTTTTAAAAGTGGAATCCAAATATAAAAATTAAAAATAACCGTTTTGAGACAAACTGAAGTTGGTGGCAAGTTAATGCACAAATTGTAATAAACTAAACCACTATGTTCTGAAAATTCATAGATTTGGTTTTACAGACTGAAAGTCTGCGAGGTACAATATGTTCAACACAAATTAATTTGTGAGAATTAGTAAAATTTGTGTCTAATTTTTAAAAACCTGAAAGGTAAATACACTAAATTACATTGTTTTAGTTATATATCAGACAAACAAAGATTCAAAATGAAACAAATAACAACTATTTTACTTATTTTCTTTACTTTAAATTGTTTTTGTCAGTCACATTCATTTTATACAAAGCCAGACACCTTAAGTATTGCCTCAAAAATATTTGGAACAATAAGAAAAATAACTGTAAGCATTCCTAATGATTATGACAAACTAAAACAACCCAAAAATTGTATTGTTTATGTTGATGGAGATGATGATGAAATTTCAGGCACAATTTTACAAGCCACAAATAATTTGTATTTGTATGACGACATACCACAAAGTATTTTAGTGGGTATATTTCACGAAAACAGAGACCAAGAGTTACAAGAAAAAAACAAACTTTATGATTTTATTGCTAATGAAGTACTTCCAAAAATTATAGAGAAATATTCTGTAAAAAAAGAAATAACAATTGTAGGTCACTCTTTTGGAGCATATTTTGCAACTTTCTGTTTTTTAAAAAACAATAAACTTTTCAATAACTGTATTGCAATAAGCCCTTCCTATTGGCCAAACAAAAATGATATTTATACCATTGCTGAACAAGAATTAAAAAATCAAGAAAAGCTAACTGGAAATTTTTATTTAGCGATTGGTGATAAAAGATGGGATGATGTTTCTTTACGAGATGGAGTTTTTAAATTTAAAAAAATTATTGAAAGTAATAAAAATAGTTTTAGTTTTCAGTTTAATGATTTAATTGGGTTCAATCACAATTCTACGCCAACAGTTGGATTTGGATTAGGTTTAAATTTTTGCTTTGACGAATGGGAATGGGAAAGTGTTCTAGAAGACCAAAATAATAGAATAAAATCATTCCCAAATTTTTGGCGACACTATGAGTTAAAAGGTGATGCTTTAAGACATCTTAAACGAACAACTGAATCTATAGATACTTATAAAATCACAATAGAAAAATTAAATAAGGACAAAGACATTTCGTCTACTGACAGGAAAATTTCCTTAAAAAGAATAAAGGTCAAAATGAGGAGATAACCTGCCACCAACACACGTGGCTGTTGCACAACTAAAAAAAGACTAAATCTAACGTATAGTCATTTTTTTTTACAAATCACATATTAAAAATCAATATGTTACATTTTAAACAATATAACAAATCAGAATTTTAAGAAGGAATTTTAGTTGTGCAAGAAGCACACACGCTACAAGCAATTTTGGTTTTAGGCTTAATTTGAAAATGGTTTACTATTTGATACATTTGGTTTTAACCGAAAGAATACGCATCTTTAATCCCAGCCTGCATGTAGCGCGGGAACCTTGGCTGTAATTTTGAAGAACCGACACAAATCAAAAAAAGAACATAATTGAAAATGAAAAAGTACTTATTTTATTTTGCATTAACAGGTTGGACATTAGGACTTTTAGTTCATATTCTTTCACTTGTTGACATTGATGTTACAGAAAAAGTACCTTTTGTTTGGCTTTTACATATTGGAATTTTTATAGTTTGGCTTCCTGTTGTACTTGACTTGAAAAAAAATGAAGAGTTACAAGAATATCAACAATCTGGAATGTTAAATAGAATGAACCCAATTGGATTTTATAATATTATATTTAAAGAAACACCAATTTGGATGACAATTATTGCAGGAGCAGGATTTTTCTATGCGTTTATAAACTTTTTACTTTTTACTTCATCACAAGTTGGAACACCAGACATTGAGAACGGACAATTTATTTTACAGAGCCACGGTCAACTAATTAAAACAATAACTGAACAAGAATATCACCATTATAAAGCAAACGAAGTAAGAGGGTTTTCAGGACATTGGATTTTATTTTATGGAATTGCAACTGCTATTTTATATAAATTCAGTGGACTAACAAAACAAAATTAGCTAACGAGATAAAACTACTGCCAACAAATGCTAAATCTCATGGCTAATTTTTCGGTAAATTGTTCGTTTTCTTTTCATAACCTCGCTCGGTCGGTTATGAAAAAAAGATTTCCATAAGCCACAAAAATCTATAAAATAGACAGTTATAAATTATTTTAAATTGTTTCCATGAAAAATATCATAATAATATTTGTTCTACTGATTTCAATTTTTGCAAGCTCGCAGACAAAGAATGATTTCTATAAATCATTTTCTAACTCTACGAGAACTGCCCACATAATCACATTCGAAAATGATAGCATTGTAACTCTTCAAAATGTTATGAGTCATATGAGTGGCAGAATTGCTCTAAGCGGAATTTACCACAAAGTTCAAGACACAATTTATATTTCTATTCCAGAACTTGATCCTAAAAAAATGTACCACGCTAACAAATTTGGTTTGGCCTATTTATCAGGAACAAAAATCAAGTTAATCGAAACAAAAACTGAATTATTGGATTTTGAAAATGATGCGGTTTATGTGAGGGGCAAAATCTATGGCTCAAATAGGGTTCGCCGAAAAACAATAACTTTTATAAACGGTAAAAAATATCTCGTAGATGGAGGCTTAATGGATGGCTACGGAATAATAAAAAGCGAACCGAAAAAAAATGCTAAGTTTATGAAAGCCATTGAAGAAATGGTTAAAATACCGGAAGAGTACTCGACAAAAAAATATGGATTAATAGAAGGATATCAAAAATTCGGAATATTGGCAATTAAAGGTGTTATAGATTACCGAAAGAAAAACAACCGATAACAACCACAACGGATTTACTTCGTCTGTTCGGCTTGCAACCTCGGGTGGGCATTTGGCTTAATGGAAAATTGGTTTTGTATTTGGAAGATTTGCTTCGCTTGTTCGCTATGCTCGGGTGGCAAATTCGAAAATAGGGCTTAATTTAATCCCAAACCCGCTGTAGTGCCAGAACGTCAGTCTGTAAAAAAAACTAAAATCAACCTCTTGAGAATCTCATATTTGATTTTTTTTGGTAACCCTCCGAATACTTGCTAAATTTGATGAGGTTTTTTCACAAACTGACGTTATGTGAGATTCCAAAAATAAATCGTAATAATTTGAAAAGTTACCATTTTTTGGTAACTTAGCTAAAAAAATTATGGGACGAAATACTTCTATATCTCTTGGTAATCATTTCGAAAGTTTTATCGAACACAGTGTAAATAATGGAAGATTCAATAACGCAAGTGAAGTTGTCAGAGCCGGTCTTCGTCTTTTAGAAGATGAGGAAAATAAAATTATAGCTTTAAGAAAAGCGATTAATGATGGAATTGAAAGTGGACGTGCAGTAGATTTTGATGCTAAAAAACATCTTAACGTTTTAAAAGCAAGAAAAAAATCAAATGGCTAAATATTATTTAACAAATAAAGCTGTTGATGACTTAACTGAAATTTGGGATTATACAATCGAAACTTGGTCTGAAATGCAAGCTGAAAAGTATTATGATTTACTTATAGCATCATGTGATGATCTAGCAAATAATCCAAAACTTGGTAGAAACTATGATATAGTTACGAAAGGAATATTAGGTTTTAAATCAGGTGAACATATTATCTTCTACTCAATTATATCAAAGAACGAAATAGAAATCACAAGAATTCTTCATGGAATGATGGATTTAAAAAGCAGACTATAAGGGAACCTCACATAAGACACGTAGCTGTTGCGCAACTCTCTTAAAAAAGTAAAATTTCAAGATACGCATAAAAAACAACCTCGTTTAAGGATATTTAAGCGAGGTTTATTTTTGGTTTTGAGTTGTAGTCTTTAAAAAACAAGGTGCTTAAAAACAAGTATTGCAAGTCAATGAAAGCTGTTTTTGGAGAAGTTGGTACTTTTGCTTTTGTCTCACATACAACTCCGGCTTTTGTTTTTTTGGTGATAAACTTCAAGTATTTTTTGAGATTATAGGTTAAAGCTGCCATCAAAACGTGTTTGTTGGCTTGCTTGATTCCTCTTGTGTTTACACGCTTCATATTGATAAAATTGACCAAGGTTACCGCTGTATAAAGTCTATTTCAGACTTTATACAATTTAAAATCGTTTTCCAATCCATAAAAGTATCAAAAGTCTCCTAACTTTTAACAGGAAGGCATTGGTTAGGTATAAGTATAATATGTTTGAAGAGTTGTAAAAAAACTAAAGTATTAACAAAGGTGTTGAATTCTTAAGCCGTTCACGGAAAAGTCAGGAGACTTTTATTAGATTTACGGTTTTCAAGAATATTAAAAAAATACAAAACCTAAATAAAAAATGACATCTGTAGATTCAGCAATAAAATTTCTTGCTCAAAATGAAAACTCATTGGAAGACAAAGAAGCCATTCAATTTCTCGTAAAAAAAGGAATCAATAATGAAGAAGCTATCGAAATCGTAACATTTCTGCCAATTGCTTTCGTTAGAAGTTAGCTAACCACACTGAATTGGAAAGATAATTACATAGAATACCAAAATGGAAAGTACACTGAAAAAAAATTTAGTGAAACAGAATCATATATTCAAATTCTGGAAGTAGCTAAAGCTTATTTTAATGGAAATCCGACAAAAGAAACTGTAATAAAAATTGCCGGACGAAGTGCGGAATTTAATGCAATGAATAAATTGCTAATTGAAAATCCGACCGCCAAAATAGAAGACATAAATTTTAGTAAAACAGTAATAATACGTTAAAAAAGACTACCACTAGCAGTAACTACAACGGATTTAAGAATTTGGCATAATGTATAAATGGTTCTGTATTTGGCAGTTTAGTGATAACCGAAAAATAAATCTTAATTTAGAACCCAAACCCGCTGAAGTGCCAAGAAGTTAGCGGGTATTGTAAAATGACACAACACGGAAAAGTTTAATAGCAAAGAATCGTATGATAGCAATAACAGGATTTCTTAGGGGTATTAATGTCGGCGGACACCATAAAGTGCCAATGGCAGAACTTCGTGACAGACTGAATGAAGTAGGATGTATTAACGTAAGAACTTTGCTGAATACAGGAAATTTTGTATTCGATACTACACAGACGAATATTCAAGACTTAGAAAACAATATTGAAGATTTTATTTCCAAATCATTTGGTTTTCCTATACCTGTAATTTTAAAAACTAAAAAAGCAATTTCTGACTTGGTTGAGGATAATCCTTTTATGAAAACAAATACACACAGAGACATAAGACTTTATGTTTCCTTTTTAAAAGATACTCCTAAGTTAGACTTGACCATACCTTATTTATCGGCTGATAAAAGTTATAAAATAATAAGCATTAAGGACAAAACGATTTTGAGTGTTTTAGACCTTTCGACAACGAAAACCCCAAAAGGAATGGACGAATTAGAAAAGCTGTTCGGTAAAAATATAACGACAAGAAATTGGAATACAATCAAGAAAGTAAATGATATTTAATAAACAACGACCCGCTAACACGCGCTATAGCCAATAAAGGTTTCAGTGGTTTTCGAAGTGCATCACCCGCATCAATTTTCGGTGTAACTTGATAGGTAATTAGCCCGAAATCCATTATTGGCCATAGCGTCACCGTTAGCAGATATTGCAATGAGACACACCAAAACTATAACGACAATTCTATTTTTACTATTGACAATAAGTTCTTATGGGCAAATTGGTAAAAAGAAAAACTATTTCCCAATTTGGACTTTCCATCAAGACAGTATAAACATTCATGGACTTTCAATCGGACTTTGGTCATTTAACAGTGAACCAAGACATACGAACACAAACGGAATTAAGTTAGAATTAATTGGTATAGGAATTGGGATTCCATTAATACCAAGAAGCCCGATTGTTGAGACGGACAGTGCATTTATAAAATTAGAAAAAGAACCTCTGTCTGAGAGAATAAACGGACTAAATTTATCTGCGTCAGGTTCTGCTTGTCACTGTTTGACAAATGGTTTGACCGCAGGTTTTATAGGACAAATACATTTTCAAGTCAATGGAATATCGACATCTCTATTTATGAACTTCACACAGAGACATAATGGACTAATGACCGCATTATTCAATGATGCATATTATATGAATGGCCTACAAGTTGGACTTGGAAATAATGGATTTAAGACGAAAGGCGTTCAGATAGGCGGTATAGGAAATTATGCCCGAGAAATGAAAGGGGTTCAAATAGGACTTTACAACAAATCAGAAAAATTTAAAGGTATTCAAATAGGACTTTGGAATGTAAATCAAAAACGAAAACTACCTTTGATAAATTGGAATTTTAAACAAGACAATGAATGACGAAAGAAAGAACAACATATGCTAACAGCAAGAGTTTCGTTGGGTGCGTAGCACCAACAATGAAACTCGTGTTGAACGAAACCGCAATACGTCCATCCCAATGGAGTTATCGAAAAGTGTGAAAAGGAATATTTAAGAAAGCTCACTAAGCTTATTATCGATTTATCAACAAATAACTGATTTTAAACAAATTAAAACTTATTGATTTGTTTTTTACAGCACTAAAATGAGCCATATATTTATGTTGCACTATTATTTTTAAAATTTTACATTCCTATTTGAGACCTTGTATTAAGCTAATACAACTACCGAAGGTTTAGTTCAACAGCGGTTTGCAAAAATTGGGGTTTTGGTCTTGACTTTACACTTTGTTTTGTACTTTAGTGGTCAGTGATTTACTAAAAGTTTAAGCTAACCAAATCTCCAACTTCTGCAAGCCACGAGACGCTAACTACAAGCGTATGAAAAAACCGCAAATAATCATATTTTTAATTTTATTCACGCTTCCTTTATTCTCTCAAACAAAAGAAATAAAAGGAGATACTATTTATTGGTATAAAAGTAATATTAAATTACAAAAAACTTTAGACTTAAAGAATTTTGAAAAATCTTCTGATGAATTTAATTTTAGATATAGAGATCACGGTCAAGTAATTGAAATTTCAAAAAATGATAATGAATTTTATGGAACAATAACAAATTTTATTTATCATACAAGAAAAGCAAAAAACAATAAAACAGAAACTTTATCAAGTAAAATTATTTTACCCGCTAAACAAGTTGAAAACATTTATAATATTGTTCAAAACTCAAAAATTTTAGAATTACCATCGGACAAGAACATAGAAAATTGGGATCAAGGAATAGACGGAATAACATATATTATTGAACATTCCGATAAGAAAAGCTATTGGTTAAAAAACTACTGGACACCATCTTCTCAAGGCTCAATCCCAGAAGCAATTATTGTTTTAGATTTAGTAAAAAATCTGTCTGAAACACTAAATCTAAAAGAAGAATATTCATCATTTAAAAATACATTACCAAAATATGGCTGTTATAATTCTGGAGGAAATGTAAATATGTGTTATCTTTCTAACTCTTTAGAATTAGGTTATAGTGGAGCATATAAATTACCATTAGGTTTTTATTCTTCATATTCTGCAATATATTTGGGGAAGTCAAAAATAAATGGAAGCACTTCTCTACAATATAACTTTAATAATGAGGGATTTCATCATTTGAATTTACAATTAGCCAAATGGAATATTTTTTACAAAAAATCAAACTTATCAGATTATCTCGCATACAATTATCAGAATAGAATTCTCAATATTGATAACAAAAAAAACAAATTTGAAAATCATCAAATAAAATATGGTTTAAATCTAAAAAAGAATATAGGAATTGGTATTGGATTAGACTATTTAAGTAGAAATTATGAAAAAATTGGAGGTCAACTTTTTGTAAATAAATGGTTTTCAAAATCCAATATAAGTGCGACAATTAGTACTTCAATATTTGAAAATCAGATAAATTACAAAACCGAAATATTTAAATCGGTTAATTTAAATCAGAGATTTATAATTAATAGAATCTCTATCGGAATAGCATATGAAAATTTTATGAACTATAAAGATTTGTACTTTAATGTTCGAATATTAATCTAAAAAAACGCCAGCAGTTAATCGAGTAGACGGCTCCGCAAGAAACAGATGGAGTGCGCCTCTCAAATGTTTACATTCACGAAAACCAAAAAAACAATAAAAACCTCAGTACACCACCGAGCGTACGGGTCATCCCGCAAGCTTTCGGGACAGGCTGTACTCGGCGATTCGCAAAGTGATGGATTGAGTTCCATGTAAATCTCCAACATCGATTGATAGCCTTTCTTCTTAAGTCGCTGTAGGGCAATTGTAGTGCTTAGAATCGGACTCTGGGCGATTCGCCAGCCTCCTTTTCTGGTTCAGCTCTAAGCATAAGCATGGCCTTTGTCAATCCCTAATCGCATCAGGTTTTTCCTTTTGCGCTCGGGCTTTTTCCAGTCCGTCCAAATGCAGTAACGCAGTCGGTTGCGCAACCATCCGTCGATATCTCGTAACTTTCCTTGAATACTCGTTCCTCGAAAATAGTTTAACCATCCCCGCTGAATCTCATTGATTTTTCGGATACGTTCCTCGAGACTTATCGGTGCGGTTTTGCGTGTCACTTCTTTTAAACTCTGCTTGAGTTTTGCCCAAGCGTTGTCCCCTACCGTGAGTTGACCCGAGCCGATAGGCGAACTGGCGAAGCATACCTGCCTTTTACCCCTTTTTGATAGGTCGATGCAAACGAAAATCCCAATATCGTGAACTGAATCGGCTTTCTAATTCCGCTCTTTTCCATATTTATGGTCAATTTCAGCTTGTCTCTCAGAAATAGAAAGATTGTGTTACCAATCGTTTTGGCTTGGGTTTTGGATTCAATATAGACTAAGTGTTGGTCGATTTTCTTTTGATAAAATTGGCTTTCTCACTATTGTGCGCCCGACTTTTGGTGCCATCAATAGCAATGGTTTCCCCAGCGATCAGCTCAGCATCTTTAAGAAACGAAACAAACAACTTGAACATTTTTTTTAATCCCGATGGATTATTTTTTCTAAAATCAGAAATACTGTGATAATTGGGTACAATGCCGCACAAAACCCATTGCAATTCTATATTGCGAATACTCTCTTTTTCTAGCTTTCTCGAACTTCTAAGACCATTGAGATATCCATAAAGATAAAGTATAAGAAATACTTTTGATTCAAAACTAGGACGCCTTCACTTTTAAGAATACGAGTCGTAAAACCAAGCAATTCAAGCGAGATATGCTCTACGAAAGCTTTAATAAAACGAACAGGATTATCAACAGTAATTTTATCTTCTAAACTACTTAATTGTAACTGTTGGCGGGAGATTCCCGATATGTGTTGTATACTTAAACATACAATTTTTCCTCCTTATCTAACTCAATTTTGACTACTTTTGATAAACAATAAGCGGAAGTTTTTTCACAGACTGACGTTAGCAGCAATTTTAAAAAACTATCATCTTTATGAGAAATTACAAAGCATTAATGTTTTTGTTTTTCATTTTAAGCTGTAAAAACAACAGCAAAAATATTATTATTGAACAAAATTCTGAAATCAAAAAAGTTATTGAATGTGTTATTATGGACGACAGCTTGAATATCTTAAGGAGCGATTCAATACCTATACCTTTGTCTAAAGAACTAAATAAACTGAAAGTTTATAGATTAAAAATGACAAATAACAAAAGACCGCCTAAACCAGAAAAGGGTATATATCTAGAAGATTTATTCTATTATCGCTTAGACAATAAGTTTATTCCTGAAAAAGATTCTTTATACCTTTTGAATCAAAACGAAAGTGTGAAAACATATGTGATTGAAAATACTTTTCAGAAAAAAATCAACTTGACAACATTTAAAGAACAAAAAGATAAACGCAAAGCGAATAAAAATGCTGAATTCGTGTATTTAACCTTTCCAATATTTTCTTCAGACAACGCTAAAGCTTACCTAGAAATTGTAAACGTGTGCTTTGGAGATTGTGGCTCGGGGCAAGCTGTATATTTAGAAAAAAAGAATGGAAAATGGCAAATTGTTTATGAGCATCAATTGTGGGTTGGATAATCTAAAAAAAACAGCTACTAACAGCAACTCCTATGTAAAGCATCATAAAGTAATTCACAACTTTTGAGGGGGATTTCAGGACGCTACAGCAGAATCAAGAATATAAAACAAAATTAAATCAAAAAAGAAATTGTGATTTGAAAACTAACTACAAAAGAACGTATGAAAACAATGCTTTTAATCTCCCTATTTGTAATCACATTTCTCAAAATTGATTGCCAAAATAAAGTCCTAATTGGAAAATATAAAGTCGAGTTTTACGATAATTATGAACAAGGTTATATTATAACTTTTAGGGAAAATAACTATTACAAAACCAATTTAAAAGGCGAAACTATTGGAAAAGGTGAAATAACTAAACACTTAAGAGAAAACGGAGAAGGAATTATTCATTTGAAAGATTACTCGATATATATTCCTGCAGGTAAAATAGATAATGTTGAACATAAAAGTTTTTCTACATATTATACAGAATTATTGTTTGACGGAAAAGATACTATTCAATTTGGAATTCACCACGAGAATAGTGATCCTCATTTCGCATATAAAAGTGGAAGAATTATAAAAATAAAACAATAACCAGCAACCAATCGAGTAAACGGCTCCGCCAGAAACAGACGGAGTGCGCCTCTCAAATGTTTACATTCACGAAAACCAAAAAAACAATAAAAACCTCAGTACAACACCGAGCGTACGGGTCATACCGCAAGCTTTCGGGACAGGCTGTACTCGGCGATTCGCAAAGTGATGGGTTAAGTTCGATGTAAATCTCCAACATCGATTGATAGCCTTTCTTCTTAAGTCGCTGTAGGGCAATTGTAGTGCTTAGAATCGGACTCTGGGCGATTCGCCAGCCTCCTTTTCTGGTTCAGCTCTAAGCATAAGCATGGCCTTTGTCAATCCCTAATCGCATCAGGTTTTTCCTTTTTCGCTCGGGCTTTTTCCAGTCCGTCCAAATGCAGTAACGCAGTCGGTTGAGCAACCATCAGTCAATATCTCGCAACTTTCCTTGAATACTCGTCCCTCGAAAATAGTTTAACCATCCTCGCTGGATTTGCTTCGCCTATTCGCCTTTCAGGCTCGGGTCATTGATTTTTCGGATACGTTCCTCGAGACTTATCGGTGCGGTTTTGCGTGTCACTTCTTTTAAACTCTGCTTGAGTTTTGCCCAAGTGCAATTCTATACTGCGAATGCTCTCTTTTCTAGCTTTCTCTAACTTCTAAGGCCATTGAGATATCCATAAAGATAAAGTTTAAGAAATACTTTTGATTCAAAACTAGGACGGCCTTCACTTTTAAGAATACGAGTCATAAAACCAAGTAATTCAAGCGAGATATGCTCTACGAAAGCTTCAATAAAACGAACAGGATTATCAAGAGTAATTTTATCCTCTAAACTACTTAATTGTAACTGTTGGCGGGAGATTCCAGATATGTGTTCAATACTTAAATATACAACTTTTCCTCCTTATGTAACTCAATTTTGACTACTTTTGATAAACAATAAGCGGAGGTTTTTTCACAGACTGACGTTACCAGTAATTTTAGAAAACCGACAATGCAGAAATTTGAGTTGACAATTTTCAGACAATCGAGAGTTTTACTTGGACTCTTTTTGACACCGGTTACATTAATTGGGTTGCTCATTTTGGGTGCTGAATTAAACAGTATTTTAATAGGACTATTTCTTTTTGTAGTTTATCTTTTGACAATTTATTACTTTGTTGTTGGACACTTAACAATTACTATTGACAATGGGCAATTAAAATTCGACTGGACAAGAAAACTCATATTTAACTATGACGACATTGCGCCAATAAACATTGCGGACATTAAAACTATTGTAATTGACAGCGGACTATTATTACGGAAAATAGCAACTGTTGACACGACAATAAAAATTAACAATGCAAAAGTTCAACAAAAAGAAGCTCACAAATTTATTTATGAACTTGTTAATTTGACAAAGGAAAACAATGTTAGAGAAATAGACAGTTGGGACGAATGGGCTGACAAAGGTTATATAAAAACAGCTTACAAAATCAACACTATTATACTTGTTTTAGCGACAGTTCTTGTGACATTTTTTATAATTAAAAAGGGTTTTAATTCACGACATTTATTTTTGGTATTACTATTAATACCTCAATTGTTTTTATATGGACAACAAATGAAACAGAAAATAAAGAATGACAAAAAATAGAAAAACTACTGGTAACTGCTTGGCAATAGGCGGGGGTTCGTCTCCTCTTGATAGTTTTGTGGTTAATCAAAATTTGGTTCTCCGCATCAACATTTATGGTAAAAAAAACGCCCATTGCCAATCTGCAAATCGTTATAGGCAATTCTACAGAACTTTACGGTTAAAATTTAAATATGAAAAAGCATTACAAATATTTTTTGTTTTTATTATTAATGTTGTCTTTTGGATGTCATTATAATAGCGCAAATATTATAATAAGAAATGAAACAAATAAAAAGATTTGGTATTCTACTTTAGCTAAAGATATTGACAACACTTTTTATGACATTTCTGGTGGTGGTCAAATAGATTCTCACGGCTCTGATTCACCACCAGTTAGAGGAAGTTCGGAAGGTTTCAGAACTGACGTAAATAGTTATCCTGACAAATCAATTTACATAGCTTTTTATCCTGAAGAAATTTTTGAATCTGTAAACAAAAATATAGATTCCACCATAAAGGCAGGGAAAATAAAAGTAATTAAGTTCTCGAAAAAAGAACTGGACAGTTTAAATTGGACAATTATATACACTGAGAAATAACAAGAACTGCCTATAACAGCTACTCCTATGTAAAGCATCGTAAAGTTATTCACAACTTTTGAGGAAAGTGGAAATTACTAAAAGCAAGAAAATTAACATCAAATAAAATGATAAAAGGACTTTATGAAACTCATTTGTACGTTGAAAATTTAGAAATCTCAATTGACTTCTATAAAAACATTCTTGGACTTGATTATTGTTATTCAGAAAAAGAAAGAAGAGTTGCTTTTTTTTGGATTGGAAAAACTAAAGAGGCAATGTTAGGAATTTGGGAAAAACCAAAAGAACAAATCGACAAACGTCATTTTGCGTTTAAATGTGAAACTGATTTTATACTTAATGAATCCTTTGAATTCTTAAAATCACATAACTTAAAACCTAGAAATTTTTTAAGCAACGGAAAAGAAGAGCCAATGGTTTTTGCTTGGGTTCCAGCAATTTCGATTTATTTTGAAGATCCAGATGGTCATTCATTAGAATTTATATCAGTTTTGGAAGGAGAATCAAAACCAGAAAATGGAATTATAACTTATGAGAAATGGCTGGAACTTGAAAATAAATAAAAGTCCGAACCGCTAACAGGCAAGATTGCTAATTTTGTAGTAAATACAAGTTTACATTTCGCAAGAAATTTTATCTTTAACAGAAAATAACCGGTTCAGAGTCTCGAAACCTCGCTATGCGCGGGAACGTAAAACTGTCTAAAAACTTAAATCAAAACTCTAAAATTCCATATTTTGAGATTTTTAAAAGATAAGAATCCAAATGTAAAAATTAAAAACGGAGGTTTTGAGACAAACTGACGTTAGCAGAAATATTAAGAAAAAATATGCTAAGAAAAATAACACTAGTTTTTATAATGTTACAATTAACATTACTAAATGGTTTCTCCCAAAATAGAAAACAACTATCCAAAAAGGGTTATGTAAAACAAAAAGAGTACTTTGTTGAAATACCTTTTAAATATGTAAACAAACATATTTTTATCGAAGTGATGATTTCAGAAAAGAAATACAATTTTCTTTTTGATACAGGATGTGAAATCACTACAATTGATCCAAAAATCTCGAATGAAATAAATTATAAATTTATAAAAGAAATTAGTTTATCTGGAAGTTCTATTGCCAACCAAAAAGTAAACTTAGTTGAATTACCAAATATTTCTATATCAAATTTAATTTTCGAGGAAACTTATGGAATGATGCAAGATTTATCATACATAAAAGAAAATAAAGAAAGTAATAAAGTAAATGGAGTAATAGGAAACAATTTAATGAGAAAATCTAGATGGCAAATTGATTATGTTAAAAAGGTTATTCGCATTAGCAACAAAATTGATCAATTTAAAAACATACCAACTGCAAAAAAAATTGAACTCAACAAAAAAGATTGGGGGCTTGGCTATGTGGATATTGAACTTAACAATCAAAAACATAAATTTATCTTTGACTTGGGTTCTAGTGGTGAACTTACCGCAAACCATTCTTTTGTAAAATTTCTAAAACAAAAAGATACCCTATTGCAACAAGAAAAACAGACCTTTCCAGTAGGAAAAATCAAAGTAGGAGAAATTGAATTAGATGATAAGTCAATAACCTTAGAGAAAAATGCTTCCTCACTACTAGGAAATGCCTTTTTCGAAAATTATCTAGTAACAATTGATTGGGATAAAAACATCTTGTATTTGAATCAAAATACAAACTAAAAAATTATGAAAATTCTTTTAGCTGTAGCGCGCAACTACTTCTTTTAAAATAATTTCTCATCAACCACAAAATTCAAAAATTGGGTTACCTTAAAAATAAGTTATTGAAGTCATAAAAGGTAATTTTTTCAAAAGCCTAGTCAATTATAAAATAAAAACACTGTTCTTTTTCATAAATTTGCGCCATCAATCCAAACAAAAAACTTGCATCATGTTTCAAAAAACGACACTTTTATTGGTCTTTGTAGCACTTGCGTCTTGTAATAACAACGCGAATAAAAATGAAAAAATCAAAGCTTCGCAATGGTTATTAGGCACATGGACCCAGCAATCTGAAAAAGGAATTTTAGAAGAAACATGGGAATCTGTAAACGACAGCACTTTTGAAGGCACTTCGTATTTCATAAAAGGAAAAGACACTTTGCACAACGAAACAATTGTGTTGCAACAAAAAGGAGAGAACCTAATCTATAAAGCTACTGTAATAGGCGAAAACAATGACGAAGCCGTATCGTTTCCCCTCACCTCCACCACCGAAAAAAACTTGGTATTCGAAAATCCAAAACACGATTACCCACAAAAAATCAATTATAAATTAGCCGATACCAATACATTAATTGCAAAAATTTCTGGAAAACAAGCGGGAAAAGTTACCTCAGAAAGCTATACCCTCAAAAAGGTAAAATAATACACACCCATTACTCTTTTACACCTCGATTCTAAAAAATCGAGGTTTTTTTATCCGTAAAACACTATCATTTAAACGGATAGAAAGTTGTTTTTATTTTTATTTTTATTTATTCTAAATAAATTTTGTTTATATAATAAAGACTTTTACATTTGCTTTATTATTTTAATTAAATCTAAATAAGACAAGAGAAATGTTTCCTATTATAAATAATATTAAGTCCAATACAACAATCTTCTATTTGATATTAGTCTTTTGTTCTTTACATATTTATGGTCAAAAATCAACTACAGGTGTAATAATTGATCAAACTTCAACTCCAATAGTAGATGCTACAATAGAGATCATTGAATTAAATATCGCTACAAAGACAGATGAAGATGGTAAATTTAGTATAGAATTACCTTCTGGAGAGTGGACTTTAAAAATAACTCATTTTGGGTATGAGAATCATTCATACAAAATAAATACCAATAGTAAACAAAATATACAAATTCAATTAAAAAAGCGCACCAATCAATTGGCAGAAGTAGCTATTAAAGGGAAAACAGCCGCAAAAAGACAAAAAGAGACTGGTTTTAATATAGAGATTATAAACACCAAAGAATTACAAAATTTAACATTAGATGCCAATCAAGTACTCAAAACCAAATCTGGAATAAACATAAGAGAATCAGGCGGATTGGGTTCTGGTTTTAATTTATCATTAAATGGTCTATCTGGGAATCAAATACGATATTTCATAGACGGTGTCCCTATGGAAAACTATGGTTCATCATTGACCTTAAATAATTACCCAATCCTTTTATTAGAATCTATTGAAGTTTACAAAGGCGTTGTACCTATTAATTTTGGAGGTGATGCTTTAGCTGGAGTGATTAATATGAAAACTGAAAATAAAAAAGAATCCTTTTTAGATGCTTCTTATAGCTATGGTTCATTTAATACAAGTAGGTTCGCCCTTAGTTCTAAATATTATAACAAAGAAAATCAGTACTATTTTAAACTAAACTCTTTTTATAATTATTCAGACAATAATTTTAAAACCGATAATGTTCCTGTATTTGATGCTTTAGGAAACATTACTGGTACTGCATCTGTTAAACGATTTCATGATCAATACAAATCAGCAATGTTATCAGGTGAATTTGGATTGGTAGACAAGTCTTTTGCGGACATACTTAGTTTTAAACTTACTTATGCCCAAAACAAAAAAAACCTACAACATCCTGAGTTTAATATATTAAGACCCTTTGGTGCGTTTAATACGAGAAATAACACCTATTTATTTTCTGCTAATTATAAAAAAGCATTTCAAAAATTAAGAATTAATGCAAATTTAGTTGGAGGTAGGGTTCAAGAAATAATAGACGATACTAGTGATAAAAGATACAACTGGTTGAATGAAGTAATTGAAACAAGAGATCCAGATGATTTCAAAGGAGAACTTTTTGAAAGAAGATCATTGTTTACATTACAAGATATACTATTTAATTCTCAAGTTTATATAAAATATCCATTTAATAAAAACCATGACTTATCTGTTAATGTGGTTCATAATTATTTAAAAAGAAAAGGAAATGATGCAGTAGACGAATTAAATAGGGCTTTCAAAACACCAAGTACTCTTCAAAAATATATAACAAGTATTGCCTATACATTTAAGGATAATAATGAAAAAATTGATTTTTCAGCATTTGCAAAAAGATATCAATTATTAGCGTCAATATCTTTGAATGATCCTTTGGACAATGTAGATGCAATCATTCTTTCTGAGCCAAATTATTCTAAGATAGGCTATGGTGCGTCTTTAGCACTGCATCCTTTTCGTTTCTTAACCACAAAACTATCTTACGAAAAAGCATACAGACTACCTGAATCTTATGAAATATTAGGAAATGGTGTTAGTCAGAGTCCTAATATTAGATTAAAACCCGAAACTAGCGATAATTTTAATATTGGGGTTATCATACAAAAAAACATTTCGAATGTGGAATTAGAATATGAATCAAATATATTTTTAAGAAAATCAACTGATTTTATTCGTTTTTCACCACAAGGTCCTTTCGGAAATTATGAAAATTTACAAGACGTTTTGAGTAGAGGAATCGAAAACAGTATTAGCATTGATTATAAAAAGATAGCTAAACTTTCTACCAATGTTACATATCAAAATATTACAGAAGAAAATCAATTTAATGAAGGTGTTTTAAATAGTAATTACAAAGGAAAAGTAGCTAATATTCCAACATTTTTTATGAATATCAATCTATCGGTAAAACCTTTTTATAAAAAATTTGACAACAGATGTACACTATATTGGAGTACATATTTTGGAGATGATTTTTACTTAGCAGAAGAAAATGGTGGTGCTTCAGGAGAAAAAAACACCATCCCTTCTCAATTGACGCATAGATTCGATCTAGAATATATTTTTAAAAATAAAAAATTTAGTATTTCTGGTTCTGTCACAAATCTAACAGATGCAAAAGTTTACGACAACTTTAGAATTCAAAACCCCGGAAGAGCAGCATACATAAAATTACGCTATTCCATTAAATAACTCAAATATAAATATCTATGAAAAATTTAAAAAGCTTAAATTGGGCATTAGCAGTGGCATTGCTAACATTAGGATCTTGTGATAGCGATGATAATAAATCGAACACGAACGATCAAAAATCCTCAGGAATTTCAATGTCATTGATTACCTCTGGAGCAGCTGGAACTGAATACATTGTAAGCAAAGAAGATGTAATGTCTGGAGAAATTTCAGCTCAAGGAACAGGAATAGAACAAACAGGATGGCGTTTTTATTATCCAGTGGGCAAAACTTTATTTGCATCGGGATTTAGTGCTGATAATCAATGTGCTGGCTATGCTGCAAATAATGAAGGGGTTATTCAGCTAAAAGGGCAATTCATTTTTGAAAACTCATTAGAAATGTTCGGGAAATCAGATGATAACAAAACATTACTAGCAATGGAAATTCCACGTGTTGGCTTTGCAAACAGAAGATTACATTTTATTAATGTTGATAATGTATCGGTTCAAAAAATTGTGGGCACAAAAATTTTCTCTGACGAAGCAAACAAGCAAGTAGCTTGGCCAACAGCTTTAGAAGTTAGATCAGATAAGTTATTTATCCCTTATCATGTCTTAGATTCAGAGGGTAACTTTTCTACACTTGATGCCAATAAAGCCTATGTAGCTGTATATTCATATCCAAATGTTGGGACAACTCCCGAAAAAATAATCAGTGATGATAGAACTTCAAATATTGGAGTAAACGGAGGAACAACAGGATTAATAGAAACAGAAAGCGGCGATTTATATTCGTTTTCTTGCGGAACAGTTTCAGCTGGTTTTTCGACTGCATCAACAAAACCTTCTGGAATTTTAAAGATCAAAGCACAAACAACAGAATTTGATAAAGACTATTTCTTTAATATAGAAACAGCAACCAATGGCGGAAAAATATTTTGGTTTGACTATATCGGAGGAAACAAAGCTTTGGCTAGAATATTGAAAGCTGACACGAATATTCCTTGGGATGCTTTTTCTAGAAGCCAAACAGCATTTAATCAAAAGTTAGTTATCATAGATTTAGTTGCAAAAACCGTTACTGATGTAGCCAATGTCCCTTTACATGCTAAAAGATATACTTCTCCTGTATTTATCCAAGATGGAAAAGTTTACGAAAGTATAGAAACAGAAACAGAAGCCTATGTATATCAAATAGACATTGCTACAGCTACTGGTAAAAAAGGAGCTAAAATAGTAGGTCAATCTATCAAAGGATTTTACAAATTATAATCTAAATGTTTAAAAAATAGATTTGTATTTCTAACACTTCAAAACAATAATTTGTTTTGAAGTGTTAATCGTTTATAAGGTATTTACAAGATGAAAAAAAATAATTTTAAAAATACAATTCGACAAATACACCTTTGGTTAGGGTTGAGTACTGGTTTGGTTGTTTTTATAGTAGCTATGACTGGCTGTTTGTGGGTTTTTAAAACTGAAATAGAAAGTTTATATTCAGATTATAAAAAGGTAATTCCACTTAATCAGGAATACATTAGTGCTTCAAAAATAAAAGAAATTGCAAGTAAAGAAAATCCAAATCGGAAAATTCATGGTGTACTATTTGGACAACCAGACGAAGCTATAGAAGTAATTTATTACGAAGCCGAACCTGAAATATTTTACCAAAGCCTATTTTTAAATCCATATACTGGAAAAATAATTCACCAAGTAGATAATGATGGTGGTTTTTTTGGATTTATACTAAAAGGACATATACGCTTATGGTTACCAGAAGCAGTTGGTTCATTAATAGTATCGTACTCAATATTATTGTTTTTTGTATTGATAATTACTGGATTAATCCTTTGGTTACCCAAAAAAAGAAAAAATTTGGGTCAACGACTACAATTCGATTGGAATAACAAAACAAGATGGAAACGCAAAAACTTTGATTTGCATACCGTAGTTGGATTTTATACCTCAGTATTCGCTATAATTTTAACTTTTACAGGATGTGTAATGGCTTTTGGATGGTTTTACTACATCACTTATATCGCTACGGGTGGTGATAAAAATCCTAGATTTGTAAACCCTAAAAACGAAAAAGTCTTTACCCAAGTTGCCCAAAAAAATCTAGTTGATGGATTAATCCCAAACTTAAAAAAAGAATATAAAAACGCAAGAAGTTTTGAACTACATTTTCCTGAAAATGACACAACTTCAATTTTGGTTGAAGTTTCTAATTCTGATGAACTTCATTACGACATGGATTATCTTTTCTTCGATCAAAATACTTTAAAAGAGCTTGAACCCAATAGCATCTATAGTAAATACAAAAACGCAAATTTTGCAGACAAAGTTATTCGTATGAATTATGACATTCATATTGGTGCTATTGGTGGGATTACAGGTAAGATTATTGCATTCATAGCGAGTTTACTTTGCGCATCACTACCTATAACTGGTTTCTTATTATGGTGGGGCAGAAAATTTAAATAACAATAAAAAAATAAAACAAAAAGCTGGACTCATTTAATTGAGTATTATCCTCTTGCTTTTATCAAATAATTCCGTTTTGTTACGAAGTTTGATGGGTAATATTAATTTAAAAAAATGTACTTGATATTGATAAAAACTTCTTAACTCCAATATTTTTAAGTATTTAAGTTTTCTAAACAAACCATACTTGCCGTTTTTTATTTAGTATGGTAAAATAAAACAATGATTTCACATTAAATTATGAAACTCCATTAAACCTTTTACCTTTATTTGTGTCTATATATAGATATCAAAAGCGGTATACAAACGCTAAATAAATATTGGTAAATTATTATTTATTTTTACCTTTGTCATTATTTTTATTTATTCTAAATAACACTAAAAAACATATCGTTTTACCTTTTCAAACATGAAAAAATACTTTTTAACCCCATTAGTCTTTACTGTTACTCTATTATGCAGTGCCCAACAAAAAAATAGCCTACTCGATCAATCCTTTTGGAAAACTTCGCCAGATGTGGCTGCTGTAAAAGCAGAAATCGAAAAAGGCAACAGTCCATCTGCGGCAACTCCCAATGCTTTTGATGTCACTGTAATGGCCATCAATAATGACGCGCCAGCTGCTACCATTAAATTCTTGTTGGAACAACCTGGAAACGAAGTAAACAAATTGACCCACGACAACCGAATTTACCTGCATTGGGCGTCTAACAAAGGGAATGTGGAAATTATAGAATACTTAATCGCTAAAGGTTCCGACATCAATTTGGAAGACAGTAAAGGAGAAACACCGCTTACCTTTGCTGCCATTGGTGGACAATCGAATCCAAAATTGTACGACGCATTTTTCAAAGCTGGCATTGATCCAAAGAAAAAATACAAAGACGGTATTAATCTGCAACTTATGACCATTGCAACGGATAAAAACTTAACTCTAAGTGATTATTTTGCTACAAAAGGCTTATCCCTAAAAGATGTAGACAGCAACGGCAGCACAACATTTGATTATGCTGCAAAAACTGGTAATGTTGCTTTCTTGAAAACCCTTTTAGCAAAAGGAGTAAAATACACCAACAATGCGCTTCTTTTTGCCGCTCAAGGCACACGTAGAGAATCAAGCACACTTGAAACATATAAATACTTGGTTGAAGAATTGAAAATCAAACCTACTACTAGCAGTAAGTCTGGTGAAACAGTACTTCACTTTTTAGCAAATAAACCTAATCAAACAGAAATCATAGCCTATTTCCTTTCAAAAGGTGTGGATCCTAACCAAGCAGACAAAGAAGGAAACACACCATTGATGCTTGCTGCAGCTGGTCGTGAAACCGCTACTTTGGAACAATTAATAGCGGTAACCAAAAACATCAATACGCAAAACTCAAAAAAAGAAAGTGCCTTAACTTTTGCAGTTAAATCTGGAACACCAGAAGCAATCACGCAACTTTTGAATCATAATGCAGATATAGCTGTAACCGATAAAGATGGTAACAATTTAGCCTACTATTTGATTCAATCGTATCGTCCTCAAACAGGCGGCGGACGTGGTCCTGAAGCAGCCAACACGCCAAAACAAGATCCTTTTGAAGCTAAAATAAAGATCTTACAAGACAAAGGCTTTGTCCTTTCTACACCTCAAAAAGACGGAAATACATTGTATCATTTGGCGGTGATCAAAAACGATTTAAATTTGCTCAAAAAAATAGCCGATTTAAAAATAGATGGCAACGCCAAAAACAATGATGGCTTGACGGCTATACACAAAGCGGCGATGATTGCAAAAGATGATGCTATTTTAAAGTATTTAATCTCTATTGGGGCACAAAAAGATGCTAAAACAGAATTTGACGAAACTCCATACACATTGGCGAAAGAAAACGAAACATTAACCAAAAAGAAAACAGATTTAGAGTTTTTGAAATAGTTTAATTAGTTCTTAGTAGTTAGTCCTTAGTGACTAGCAATCAAGCTCAACAACATAAATCATAATTAATCCTTATAATGAAATCATTCTTAAAAATAAGCTTACTTACCCTTATCAGCTTTTTATCTTTTCAAGCGACTGCTCAAACTAGCAAATACAAATGTATGTTGCAAATGTCTAACTATGTAGGGGAAGGCGCCTATATTGTAGTGTCGTTAATCAATCCAAAAGGAGAATATGAGAAAACACTTTACGTAATGGGTGATGATAAAAAATGGTACAAAACCATCAAAGAATGGCATAAATTCCAATCGAAAAAACAAGAAAACATAAGTGCCAAAACTGGAGCTTCTGTAACTGGAGGTGATCGCAGTATTACCACTATCGAAATAGAAGATGCCAAAATCAACAAAGGCTACAAACTCCGTTTTGAAAGTGCTGTAGAGGACAATAAATACTATGTTGCAGATGCCGAAATCCCATTAACCACAGAAGGATTGGCTGCCAAAACAGATGGCAAAGGATATATCCGCTACGTACGATTCAATAAAATCTAAAACATCTTGAAAAAAATAGGCAAAGTCATTTAAGATTGAGGAACCACAACCTTTATCTTATTTGACTTCGTTTTTTTCAATTTGTACATCATAAAAACTAAAAGTCCTTTTTCTATGACTCTTTCCTTTTGGCGCTACGCACATTTGGTTCTAGCGATTTTCTCTTCCCTTTTTTTAGTCCTAGCAGCCGTTACAGGTACCATTCTAGCGGTAGATGCCATTCAAGAAAAAATCCCTTCCTACCAAATCAGTAATTTCAATGAAATAACGCTGGCAGAAACGCTTCCTGTTTTACGAAAAACCTATCCTGAAATAACAGCGGTAAGTGTGGATCACAATCAGTTTGTTTTACTTGAAGGAATAGATCAAGAGGGAAATGACGTAAATGCCTATGTGGATCCAACCAATGGTAAAATTCTAGGAAAACCAAGTCCAAAAAGCGAATTCATCCAATGGACTACGGCTTTACACCGCTCTTTGTTTTTAAAAGAAACTGGACGATTTATAGTAGGCTTTATTTCATTTTTATTGGCGCTTATTGCACTTTCTGGCTTGGCATTAATTATTAATCGTCAAAGAAGCATTCGAAGTGTGTTTTCAAAAGTTGTAAAAGAAAACTTCGCTCAATATTATCACATCATTACTGGAAGATTAGCGCTACTTCCAATACTTATCATTGCAACTACTGGGGCTTATCTTACGCTAGAAAAATTTCATTTTTTTATAGAAAACGATGCTTCAGCAACCGAAACTGTAGCTCAGCCTTCGTCCAAAAAACAAAAAACATCTTTTTTCAAGACGGCGCTTTTGGCTGATGTCACCAAAATTGAATTTCCTTTTTCGGATGATCCTGAAGAATACTTTATCATTCATTTAAAAGATAAAGAAATAGAAGTACATCAAGTAACTGGAGCTGTAGTCACCGAAAAATTAATAGCAACCACCACACAATTTAAAGACCTAAGTCTCGATTTACACACCGGCAGAACCAACATTCTGTGGGCTGTACTTCTTGGTTTGGCTAGTATCAATCTATTGTTCTTTATCTATTCTGGATTCGCAATGACGTTGCGACGCAGAGCCAGTCGCATCAAAAATAAATTCAAGGCCAAAGACAGCGAAATTATTCTCCTCGTAGGTTCTGAAAACGGAAGTACCCTTCGATTTGCCAATGCTGTACAACAACAATTTATTGCTCTTGGCAAAAAAGCGTATCTCGCCGAGATGAATTCTTATACATTATTTCCAAAAGCAGAACAATTACTCGTTTTTGCAGCAACTCACGGAATGGGTGATGCACCATCTAATGCGGATCAATTTATTGAATTACTGAGCAAAAGGGAACAAAAACAAAAAATCAAAACCACTATCATTGGTTTTGGGTCTAAATCCTATGCGGAATTTTGTGGTTTTGCTTATGATGTAGAAGCTGCATTGGCAAAACAAAATTGGAGCGAAACCATCGTACCGTTACAAACTATAAACGACAAATCAACAGAAGAATTTGTCACTTGGATTCAGCTATGGAATACCGCAACTTCCTTACCGCTTGCCACTACTCCATCGCTTTACAATGAAATACCAAAGGGACTAAAAACTTTTGAAGTAGTTGCCAAAACACAAGTGTCCACGGACGAAGACACTTTTTTGGTCAGCTTCAAAACGCCTTGGAACACCAAATTCCAATCGGGAGATTTATTAGCAATTTATCCTGCTAACGACAGTAGAGAACGTTTATACTCCATCGGTAAACACGACGGACAACTACAATTGGTGGTCAAATTGCACGAATACGGATTAGGTTCGGGTTATTTGAATCGACTAGAAGTAGGCTCGAAAATTAAAGCCCGAGTAATTACGAATACAGCTTTTCATTTCCCCAAACAAGCACCTAAAGTTGCCTTAATCTCTAATGGAACTGGAATTGCGCCGTTCTTAGGAATGATTCAAGAGTCGACACCCAAAACGGAAACGCATTTGTATTGCGGTTTTAGAACCGAGACAAAAAGCGTTGCCAGTTATACAAAACTTACACAAGAAATGATAGACCAACAAAGGCTCCAAAGTTTTAATTTGGCCTTATCTAGAATACCTGACGGCTGTCGTGTGACACAGTTGGTCGAGCGTGATGCCGCTTTTTTTAAAGCGCTGTTGAATGAAAATGGCATCATTATGATTTGCGGTTCTTTGGCGATGCAAAAAGATGTAGAAAAAGTGCTCGAAACCCTTTTGATTGCAACCGAAACAAGCCTTTCAGATTATAAAGCCAAAGGGCAAATTTTGACTGATTGTTATTAAAAGCCTCACCCCATCCCTCTCCAAAGGAGAGGGAGAAGCAATGTTCTGGCACTACAGCGGTTTTGAAACTAAATTAAGCCATATTTTCGGATTTACCAAATCATACCAAGTACAAGACCATTTTTCCATTAAGCCCAATGCCCAAATCCGTTCTAGCATCTATGTGACGGCTATTTACGTGTTTATCTACGTTTTTTTCTAGCTTCTAATTTTTAAGTTTCGCATTTCCATTCCAATTTTCAAGTTTCTGCTTTTTTATTTAAAAAAATAAAGAAACACTTATTGATAGATATAAATTATTATTTATTTTGTTTTAATAAATAATTACTATATTTGTATTAGATATTAACAATAAAAAATTATATCATGATAGAATATGCTTTTCAATCCAATTCAAATAGTGCAACAAAAAAAGTTGCTGAATTTATAAAAGGATTTAGTCCTAAAATCGATTTTATAATAGAAGATGGACATTTTGGTTTAGCAATTAATTGTAAGTTTGAAAGTCAAAATGATAAAGATTCTTTTATTCATACGTTAGTTGATTCGCTTAACATTGCTGAAGACGGAAGTTACATAGCATAATTCAAGCATTATCAGACATCAATAAATCGACATGTATTTTCATTTTATTTTCCACTTCCAACTTTCAGTTTTTGAGCTTATACCCCAAAATAATCTGAAGTAAAAAGTGCTAATAATTAGTATAAAAACATATATGTTGTATTTAGCTAAGTTTTTTCTGTAGCTGTCACATAACTTAAAGATTAGTCGTGTTGTAACAATTTCCTGCAAGGTCTTTTTTTGACCTCCTATTTAAATTCAAGAAACATACCTACAAGGTTTTGAAAACCTTGCAGGAGTGTAAAATAGTTAACATCAAAATAAGCAACACAAAAAAAATAGAGCGTCTATAAGAGTTTGTAGAGCTTTACATAGTGCCGTTTTCATTACAATTCGAATGGTGAACAACTCATTTTCTTTAGAAACGTTTGCGTGAGGGCAATGTCATTAAGTTAAGGGGAAAAAGAAAAAACAGCACGCAGATTCAATAGATTTTAACTGATTTTTCTGCGTAAATCTGCGAAATCTGCGTGAAAACAAAAAGAGTAATTCCTTAACTTAATGACATTGTGCGTGAGGGATGGCAGTGGAGCTCTCCCGATTTTTCATCGGGAAGCGGGAACGTACAGCCCGACCCGCCTTTTTCTGGCGGGGCACGCCCAAAATCAATATATTTACATTATACAACATACGTTATGTCAACCAAAAATCTTTTCCTATTGCTACTCGTTTGGAGTGTTTCGTGTCACAGTCAGGTGCTACGAAAAAAAACGACTTTGCTTATGGGCGGACGTTTTGACATTACGATTGTAGCCGAAGATTCGGCCTCGGCTAAAGAAAATATCGATGCTGTTGTTGCCGAAATCACTCGTATTGAGCATTTGATTTCGGACTGGAAACCCACTTCTCAAGTTTCGGAAGTGAATCAAAATGCGGGTATTCGTCCCATAAAAGTCGACAAAGAAGTATTTGAATTGACCCAAAGAGCGCTTGAATTTTCTAGGATTACCAAAGGTGCGTTTGACATTAGCTTTGCGGCTATGGATAGGATTTGGAAATTTGACGGGTCGATGACCAAGATGCCAACGGCAGAAGCCATTAAAAAATCGGTTGAAAAAGTAGGCTATCAAAACATTATTTTAGACTCCGTTCAATCGACCATTTTCTTGAAAGTAAAAGGAATGAAAATTGGTTTTGGCGCTTTAGGCGAAGGCTACGCAACCGATAAATGCCGCGCTATGATGCTGGACAAAGGCATTCCTGCTGGAATCATTAATGGCTCTGGGGATATGAGTACGTGGGGAACACAGCCTAATGGCAAACCTTGGAATATTGGCATTACAAACCCTTTTCGACCCGAAAAAATTATGGCAATCGTTCCCTTAAGGCAAGAAGCCGTAACCACTTCTGGGAGTTATGAAAAATATGTCGTTTTTAATGGCAAACGCTATTCGCACATCATTAATCCCTCTACGGGTTATCCTGCTACGGGTTTGTGTAGCGTGACCGTTTTTGGTCCCAATGCCGAAACTGCCAATGGTTTGAGCACCTCACTTATGGTTTTGGGACAACAACAAGGATTGCTTTTACTCGAAAAATTCTCGGATTACAGCTGCATTATGATTACCGATAACGGAAAAGTGATTCGGTCCAAAAACTTCAAAAAGAAAAAAATGAATCGAGGCTAAACTTTCACATTAATCCATTTTCCCCTTCGATACATGATAATACTCATAATGGTTATTAATGTTTCGGCTAATGGAATCGCAATAAAAACTCCTAAAGTATTTAGCTTGAAGGTATAGGAAAGAATATAAGCTAAAGGTATTTGTATCAACCAAAATCCAATAAAGTTTATCCATGTAGGTGTCATGGTATCTCCTGCACCATTAAAAACATTATTGAGCACCATACCAACCCCATAAAACAAATAGCCATAACTTACAATTTTTAAGGCTGAATAAGCAATTTCAATAATAGCTATATCATTAGTAAAGAAACCAATCATTTGTCTACCAAAAACCAAACACAAAGTCATTGCTAAACCTAAAAAAATCATGCTGTATTTTGTTGTCAAAACTATAGCCTCTCGAACTCTTTCTTTGTTTTTAGCCCCTAAATTTAATCCGACCAACGTTGCCGTTGCATTACTCAATCCCCAAGCGGGCAGCATAAAAAACATCATAATTCGGATAGCGGTTTGAAAACCTGAAGATCCATTTTCTCCGCCTGTTTTTGCAACAATTTGGGATAAAAATATCCAACTACAAGAAGCGATGACATATTGCATGATGCCTGGCGTAGCGACTTTTATTAGCGAGGTAATCAGTTCAAAGCTAGGTTTTATATATTTTAATTTTATGATTACTAAACGCATCTTAAAAAATAAAAAATAAAGCTGATAGAAAACACCCAATGCTCTTCCAATAGCTGTTGCTAGTGCAGCCCCCACAATTCCCATGGCTGGAATAATACCCCAGCCATTAATTAAAATGGGGCATAAAATGATATTACAAATGTTGGCAAACCAAAGGCTTTTCATGGCCAAGGCTGGATTGCCAATTCCTCTAAAAATACCGTTAATCAAGAAAATCAAGATAATAAAGCAACTGCTTCCGAAAATAATTTTAGGATACATAACTCCATAGGTTCTGCTTTGTGCTGATGCTCCTAAAAAAGTAAATAATTCTTCAGTATACAAAACACCAAAAACACTCACAACTAAGGAAATAACCAAAGCAACAAATATAGATTGCATGGCAACTTTCCCAGCTTTGATGGGCTTCTTTTCGCCTACTCTTCGAGATACAATTGCTGTTGCAGCAACGCTTAATCCAATAGATATGGAATAGATTATAGTATTAACCGATTCTGTTAGACCAATAATTTGTATGGCAAGATTACTTTTTTCTAAATGCCCTACAAAATATAAATCCACTAAAGCAAAAACAGATTCCAAGACCAACTCTAAAACCATTGGAATGGCTAACAATAGAATGGCCTTGTTTAAATCTATAGCTGTAAAATCATAATCTTCTTTACCACTTATTACTTCTTTTAAAAAGCTTATTTTATTTTTCATTATTATTTTATAGAAGAATTCCTCTTCTTTTAAATGCTATGTATTGGGTTTTTCAGTTTCCCTACAAACTGTAAGCTTTCGGTTGGTGTGGTTAAATCTAACATTTGTTTGTTGTTTTTTAATTGCAATCGGTTTAAACAACAAGCATCAAATTCTGATACAAATAAATCGTATTTCTCAAATTGTGATTGTAATGCTGGGTGTGCTATTTGATACTCTAAAATACAATTAGATACTAACTCCCAAAATTCATCTTGATGCATCACTTTATTTTCATGTAAAATAGCTACTAGAAATCTAAAGAAAAATTCAAAAATATCATTCTGCAAACATAATACTTTGAGTTTTTCGTCCATGTCGATATAAATACGTTTTGCTTTTTCTGGCAAAGGAATATTGGGATTAAAAATCATCACTTCTTCGGTAATGTCTTTCATGATTGCTTTTACTGGGATATTGTCTTCTAAAACCAATATTAGGTTCTCACCATGTGGCATAAAAACCATTTCATGTTTATAAAAACAATGCAACAATGGAGACAAATAACTGTCCAAATAATGGCTTATCCATTGTTTTGGGGAAATTCCAGAAGCATCAATTAGTTCTTTAACAAAAGCTTTTCCCTCATTATCTACATGGAGTAAAGCAGCCATCGTCATGCATTTTTGGGACTGTTCTAATTTTGGAATTGGACTTTCTCTCCAAAGAGTTGCCAACATTTTATTGTGTGGAATAGCTCTACCCAAAGGTTCGTATAAGAAATTTCGATAACCAAGTGTGGCTACTTCTCCCAATAAAGTAAATCCTTTCTCTTGCAAATAAGCATCCTTTTTAACCAGATCATCAACCCACATTGTGATTGCTGGTGTACTTTCCATATAGTAAGGAGAAAGCCCACGCATAAACCCCATATTTATAACTGATAATGCTGTTTTTGCATAAAATTTCTCTGGATTGCTTAGGTTGAAGAAAGTACGAATAGATTGTTGTGCCGAATAAATGTCTTTACCATATCCTAAGCAGATTAATTTTCCGAAAGCAATATCTTCCGAAAAAATCATGGTTAATTTATTAAACCATTGCCAAGGATGCACAGGAAAAATATAATAATCCTCTGTATCTAATCCTTTGCTTTTGATCGTATTTTTGAAAGCAATATAATCCTCAATATCTAATTCTTGTTGGATTACTTTATCGTAATTCAACGATTCAATACAAGAAAAGGTAGCTCTGCTTTTATGACCTGCCAACCAAATCATTTGCACAGGACTATTGGCTTCTGGTGAATAATTTATAAAATCAAGACTATTGAATCCGTTTTTTCCACTGTTTGCTAAAAAACATGGATGGCCTTCCGTCATGGCGTGCTCTATTTCTTGATATTCTTGATTCACCAATTCAGAAGCAGTAAATTTTTGATTGCTAATTTTAAAAGCGGTACTATAAATAGTGCTAGTAATTTCTTCCAGATAAGTTGGTAATAGTATTTCTGGGATTCCTAATACCGATTTGAATTCGATAATAAACTCGGTAAGCGACAAGAAAACTTCTTTATCTTCAACAAACTTTTGAATAGAGTTTACTTCAATTGACCAATGATGTAAGGACAAAACTTTTGCTTTAAAAGTATATTTTATTTTCCCATCGGGAGTAGAAACAGCATATTTATGTTGGTCTTCTAAAACAGGAATTATTAATTGTTCGTGAGCAAACTCACTCAACGCTTTTTTTATTAAAAGCAAGTTCCCGTTCTCCCAATTTTCTTTTGTGATATGTCCAATACTTTGATCTGGGTTTGCTAATACAGTAGTGATCATAATTTTGTTTTTTTTAGAGCATTATAGTAATCCTTACGAGTACAAAATTCTAAGTGGGCTTTTTTATTAGGCAATTCTATTATTTTTTGAAAAACAAAACCTGCCTTTTTATTGAGTTGGTGAATCTTGTGATTTCTGGCATCTGGCTCTACAACAATTCGTTTTGTATTGGGTTTATCAAAGATAAAATCCATGATAAAGGAAAAAACTGACCAAGTAAAATTCCGAAGAGGATTTTCTGTTGGAGCAACAAGTATGTGCATTCCTTTGTCTCCTTCTTCCACTTCGTAGTAGTTGCCAATGATGTCTTCTGAAGGTTCATAACATTCTAATAAAAAACTAATTTTAGTATCAAACAAACCGATGTAGACTTGTGTGTGTTCTAGTATTTTTTCATAGGCAGCCTTTACTTCTTCCAATGAAAAACCAATCATTCCCCAATAAATTGCATATTCTTTATTCACCCAATGATGAATAATACTGCAATCTGTTTCTAAATCAAAAGGTCGCAATTCAAAAACTCCCATTTCTGGAATTATTTTGGTGAAAACAATTTTTTCAGTGCTATTTATATTTATCATCCTACAAAGATTTAGGCTATTATATTTTTATATGGTGCAATGGGATTGTCTAGTTTTCCTTTAAATTGGAGGAGTGCCACAGGATCATCTAAATCAATCATAGTTTTGTTGTTGTTGATCTGTAAACGATTGAGACATGATAACTCAAATTGAGTTTCAAATAAATCATAACGCTCAAATTTATCAGTAAGATGAGGTTGTGATTCTTGGTATTCTTGTATAGAATTTGCTACTAACTCCCAAAAACGATTTTCATCGTAGCTGGCATGTTCTACCAATATGCTCGACAGGAATCGGAAAAAGCCATCAAAAACATCAATAAAAATGGATAGTAACTTTACGTTTTCTGGTACCTCTGCGTAAATTCTTTTAATATTTTCTGGGATTTTTACATCAGGATTTAGTATTACTGCTTCTTCTGTTATGTCTTTCATAAAAGAACGTACCGGAATATTGTTGTTAAAGCCTAGAATTAAGTTTTCTCCATGCGGCATGAAAACCAAATCATATTCATAAAAGCAATGCAATAGCGGACTTAAATACACTCTAAAATATTCTTTTAGCCATAAATCAATAGACAGTTCAGATGCTTTAATAATTTCTGGAAGTAAAGCATGTCCTTCATTGTCGATATGTAATAATGCGGCCATCGTCATCAATTGCTCTCCTTCATTAAGAAAAGCAACGGGACTTTCTCTCCATAATGAAGCAAGCATTTTGTTATAAGGATCATGTTTACCGTAATTCTCAAAGTAAGGATTGATGTAGCTAATTGAGGCTATTTCTCCTAACATCCCGAAATTGACGCTTTGCAAATAACCATCGGTTCCTAATAAATTTTCAAGCCATTTTGCCATCTCTGGAGCCGTACCCAAATAATATACAGGCAAACCACGCATGAAACCCATATTTAATATGGAAAGAGACGTTTTTGTGTAAAACTTTTTTGGATTACTTAGGTTGAATAAAGTACGAATAGATTGTTGTGCTTGATATAAATCTGGTCCATAACCTACACAGATTAACTTATTTTGAGCTATTTCTGGCGAAAAAATATTGGCCAATTTATTATACCATTGCCATGGGTGTACGGGTATGAAGAAATAGTCTTCTGATCTTTCTCCTTTATTTGTTATCACTTGATTGAAAGTGGCAATAGTTGCCTCATCTAGTTCATGACGAATGAGTGTCTGATAATCTAAGGCCTCAGTTCCTGCATATATCGTTCGATCTATATGCCCTGCTAACCAGAGCATCTGAAACGGATTTCCTGCTTCGGGCGTGTAGGCTTTGTAATCCATACTATTGAAACCTATTCTTCCATTATTGGCAACAAATCCTGGATGCCCTTCGGTCATGGATTGTTCTATCGTTTGAAAATCGGAGGTCGCCAAGTCCTTTGCAGAAGGTGCATTTTTCTCTAGTTTATAAGCACTTCCATATAATGTACTAATTATTTCTTCGATATATAATGGAAACTGTGCTTCGCTTATCCCAAGGCTTTCTTTGAATTCGGACATAAAAAGTACAGCATCTAGTTCTTTGATGCTACCGTTTATTTCTTTTTTTATGGAACTACTATCTATTGTGAGATGGTTCAAGGCATTGGGTTTAGCTCTAAAGGAATATTGGATTAGAGTGTCTTTGGTAAACAAACTATAGCAATTCCAATCACCTTCTTTTTTTTCGAACTTAGGCTGAAGCAATAGTTCGTGAGAGAATTCACAAATAGCCTTTCGTACTAATAATCGGTTAGCTTTTTTCCATGTTTCAAGCTGAACATGTTGAGTAGCTTGTTCTGGATTTTCTATTTGGTTCTTATAGTGCATTGCCGTTTCTTTTAAATATTGTGAGTCTATTTTTTTTACAAATTGTTCTCTTGTGCAAAAAGCTAGTTGGGCTGTTTTGTGTGGCAAATGAATTACCTCATCGTTTACAAATCCCACTTTCTGACAAATTGCAAACATCTTTTCATTTCTGATGTCGGGTTCTACTACCACTCGTTCAATGGTCAAGTCATTGAAAATAAACTTCATGATACTTGTAAAAATATGCCAAGTAAACTGAGGTATCGGTTTGTTGACTGGAGCCACAATAACATGCATACCGCAATCATAATTTTTTACCTCATAATACTCTCCTATTGCATCATTTTTAGGATTGTAACGCTCTAAAAGAAACGAAATTTCTCCATTTACTAATCCAATGAAAACATCAGAATGTTGGGTTATTTTTTCATATTCTTTTGTAACTTCTTCTAAACTCTTGCCTAGCATTCCCCAGTATTGTGCATACTCTTGAATGACCCAATTATGAATGGTTACAATATCTTTTTCTATATCTAATGGTCGGAACGAAACTGACCCTAGGTTAGAAATGAAATTGGTAAAAACAATTCCACTTCTTTTTGTTTTATGTTTTAAACTGTTATTATAAAGTGTCATAAGTTTTATATTATGTTTTTGAAAAAAAATCAGCAATCATCTTTTCATTTATGCAACGCTGAAAGTATCCTCTTTTTGAGTTTTCTGTTTGAGTCGTAAAAAAAGTGTATTGACCAAGAGTGTTAGAGAGGTCATTAAAATAATTAGCAATGCGACAACAAATTGATCATGTTTCCAAAATCCAAACACATACATCCCCCAATTTATAAGTACCCATTGAATTACATATAAGCTTGTTACATTTTTACTTAGATAGGTTATGGCTTTGAAGAATATTTTGTTTTGTTCGCCTATTAATTTTACTAAGAAATTTGAGAACCAAAGAAACATTACTATTACACCCATTAAAACAATACTTCCGCCTGGTCCCAAATGATAGTAATCACCAAAATGATATTCCGGATCCAAATAAATCAAAAATGCTCCGGATAATACAAATAGTACTCCAAGAATGACTAGGTTTTTAAAAAAGACTTTTTGATTCTCTTGAAGTTCTTTTAGCCATTTACCTAGGAAAACACCAATCAATATGAATGAACTCCATGGAAAAATGGGGAAGTAAACATTGAATTTATTGCTGAAAAACAAATCACACAAATAATCTATTCCCGTTATTCCTAATCTAAATCCACTTACTTCTCTCGAAATGGCAATAATTAATAATCCTATTACTAAAGGAGTCCACTTGTTTTGGCTAAATAAATTAATGATTGCAATTACAAAAAGTGTAATTCCTGCGAGTTGAAGAATGTCTCCTAAGCCAAGAAAGAACAGGGCAGATTCTAGAGTTTGTGAAGTTAATCCATACGCTGCAAGAAATTCTTTTGGAAGTCCTCCAAAAATATATTCTGGCACCCAAAATTTTAATATATTAAGTAAATATCCCACCGAAAGTATCCATAAAGCTCTTTTACACACAGAGGAGAAATCTTGTCTTCTGGATTGAATGAATGATATTCCCATGATGACCAAAAACATCGGTGTTCCTCTTCCCATCCATAAAATTACTTGACCTAGGATAGAGTCCGTTTGAGTTGGAATACTTCCATAAATTAACATGGTGTGTACAAAAACAACCATTAGAACACTTATACCTCTTGCAAAATCGATGGCTACAATTCGATTCTTTTTTAAACTATTCATCTGTGAAATTTTAAATTTGTTGATTTATGAAATTAGCTCAAAGGATTCTGTATGAATCATTTCTTCTTTTGCGACTTCAAACTGTTGGAAAGCAATTCTTTTTTCGATTGGATAATACTCTACCCCAGTAATTTCTTTAATGATGTATGAATTTCTATAGCATGCCATCCCCAAATCTGGTGTAACAAAACCATGCGTGTGAGATTCTGCATTTTGAACAAAAATTTCAGAAGCACTTTTATCAATACTATAATTTCTATGGGTCGCAAATCGTCCTTTTTTATCCCAAAGAATTCGGTTGGTTATGCCTTCTAAAAATTTAGGCAACTTATAACTATAACCTGTTGCTAGAACTAAAGCTTCTGTAGCATGTCGGTATTTTTTGTCTTGTTCTACTTGATGTAATTCTAAATAGAATTTTTCAGATTCTTCATGATAACTTGATTGAATACATGCCGCATTAGTCCTCAAGTTCACATCAATAAAACCCATTACTTTTTTTTGATAAATAGTATCGAAAATACTGCCTATCAAATCTTTATTAATGCCTTTATAAAGTTGCTTCTGATTACTTAGTAACTCATCTCTTTTATCTTCTGGTAAATTGTAGAAATAGTCAACATATTCTGGAGAAGTCATTTCTAAAGTTAACTTACTATAATCCATTGGAAAAAAACGTGGAGAACGAGTTATCCAATTTAGTTGATAGTTATAGGTATCTATTTCTTGTAGCAAATCATTAAATACCTCGGCAGCACTTTGTCCACTTCCTAAAACTGTGATTGATTTCTTTTTTTGTAGCTCACTTTTATATTGTAGGTAATTGGCAGAATGAATCGCACTTTCTTTCAGGTTTTGACACGATTTTGGAATATATGGTGACGTTCCTGTACCTAAAATAATCTTCTTAGTCGTATAAAGACTTATTACTTTTGTAATAGTACATTGTGCTGTAACTACATAACAAGCTTCTTTTTCGTTATAATCAATTTGAATTACTTCAGTATTAAAAAATATATTCGACATTTTTTCAATCGCCCATTGACAATATTGATTGTACTCATTTCTCAACAACAAAAAGTCTTCTCTAATATAGAACGAATACATCTTTCCTTGCTCTTTAATATAGTTTAGAAAACTAAAAGGACTTGTTGGATCGGCAAGCGTAACCAAATCCGCAAGAAAGGGAATTTGTAAAGTTGTGTCTTGTAATAACATTCCAGGATGCCAATTGAATGATTCGTTTTTATCGAGAAATATACCTTTTAAATCTTTAATTGGTTCTGTCAAACATGCCAGCCCCAAATTGAACGGGCCTACTCCTACTGCTATAAAATCGTATGTTGTTTTTTGCATTATTTTAATTTTTTAATGAATATTGTTGCCCATGAAATACAATTAAATCGATCACCTCTTCAATATCTTTTGTAGTTGTTAATGGATTTAATAAAGTGAATTTTAAGAAAACTTCTTCTCTTACTTTTGTACTTGTAATAATAGCTTTCCCTTCATTAAAAACAGCCTTTCGAATATGACTGTTCAAGTTGCAATAGGAAATATCTAAATCAGAATAAGGAGTGTATCTAAAAACAATTGCACTAATTTCTGGTTGATGAATGATTTCAAAATCATCTCTTTTTTTTAAATATTCAGCGGTGAATTGAGCGTTTTCTATTGCTTTTTCTAAGTACGAGCTGAGACCTTGAATACCTATTATTCTTAAGGTAAACCATAGTTTCAAAGCATCAAATCGCCTTGTGGTTTGTATCGACTTTTTAACCATATTTGGAATTCCTTCTTCATCTTGCTCTTTCGAATTAAGATAATCAGCATGATATTTTATATAATCAACAAACGATTTGTTTCTCATAAAAAAACCACTAGAACTTACTGGTTGATAAAATGTTTTATGATAATCTATCGTTGCAGAATCTGACAGTTCTATACCTTTTAGTTTATGCCTATGTTTTTTACTAATTAACAAACCACCACCATATGCGGCATCAACATGAAACCACAAATTATTCTGTTTTGCTAGTGCTGAAATTGCTATCAATGGATCAATTGAACCAAAATCAGTTGTTCCTGCAGTTCCAACAATCGCTATAGGAATATTCCCTACTTGTTTCTGCTCTTCTATTGCTAATTCTAACTTCTTAATATCCATTTTAAAATCAACATCAACACTAACAGGAATTACAGCATTTTGTCCAAGTCCCAATAAGCTTAAATTTTTCTTTAAACTAAAATGACTTACTTCTGAACAAAAAACTCTAAACTTTGAAGCATCTGCTGGCAATCCATCCATTTTTGGATCAATCGCATAATTATTTTTAATATAATGATCTCTAGCCAACAATAGTCCCATCATGTTTGACTGAGTACCACCGCTTGTAAAAATTCCGTCACCACTTTTTGGATATCCCAAAATATCTAAAGTCCAATCAATAAGTTTTAACTCAATGAATGTCCCACCTGTACTTTGATCCCAAGTATCCATTGAAGAATTTAAAGAAGAAATAAAAGCTTCTGCTACCAATGTTGGTGTAAGTATTGGACAATTTAAATGTGCAATATATTTAGGATGATGAAAATGCACACAATCATCTAAATATAGTTCTTTAAGCTCCTCAATAACATACTCTAAAGAATGTGTTTCTTCAAAATGTTCGAATTTAATTCTTTCAAACCTGTCTTTTAATGCTTCAATTGACTTTCCTGTAAAGGGTGTTTTTCGCTCTTTCAAAGTATTAGTAATTGCATGAATTGCCTTTTTCATACTATTCTCGTAATTGGTAATACCATCTTTTTCATTTGAAAAAATATGCCCATTAGCATGATCTACAAGTACTAATTTATGGTTTACATCTTGTTTGGTTTGTTCAAGTATGTTCATTTGTTATTTTTATTTAGATTAATTATAAACAATAAAAAACAAATGTAGATGCAATTTACAGAAGTGTCAATACTCTTTTTAGGGTAAATTAATTTATTAAATTAAGTAAACCAAA
Source organism: Flavobacterium polysaccharolyticum (assembly GCF_038739875.1). Taxonomy (NCBI): domain Bacteria; kingdom Pseudomonadati; phylum Bacteroidota; class Flavobacteriia; order Flavobacteriales; family Flavobacteriaceae; genus Flavobacterium; species Flavobacterium polysaccharolyticum. Next base: position 79,564 of record NZ_JBCGDP010000013.1, on the reverse strand, counting down.
TACCATAAATATGGTAGTATTAAATAATAATTTATGTTAATTAGATTGCTAATTAATTAAGCTTCTATAGAAAATGGAATAAAAAAACGGTATTCTATAAATAGTGACAATTTAATACAACAAATCACTACTATTTAAATTAAAGAATTGTTGATAGCGTATAAAACTAATTTTGATAATGAATTAATTTTGGTTTTTTTCATTATATTTTTTCTATGCGTTCTAAAAGTGTGAACACTAATAAAAAGTTCTTTAGAAATTTCCTCGCCACTTTTTCCTTCACCAATTAATTTTAAAATTTCGGTTTCGCGATTTGTCAATTGGTAGACCATTTCACTACTATTCTCAATTCTATTTTTTACTATTTTTGATAAAATTTCATTACAAAAATAGGCTTCGTCTTCCTCAATTTTAGCAATTGCTTCTTCAAAAATATTTTGTTTGTTTGTTTTACAGATATAGCCTTTTATCACTTTTTGATATAATAGTGACTCAGAAATTCCATGCTGTGAACAAGTTGTTATTATTATTTTACACTTCGGAAATTGGTCATTCAAGCTAATTATTTCCTCTAGATCAAAGCTTTTTATATTATATGGATCCAGAAACAAATAACTAATTTCATTGTTATTAAACCATTCAAACAATTCCTTTTTAGTGGATGCCTCTTTAATTTGTACTTTTTTAAAATGTTTTTTTACAATCGATTTCAAACCAATTCTGTAAAGATTTTGACTATCTGCAATTATAATAGTAATTGAATTCATTCTTTTTTTATTTATTTAGACTTAATAAAAATAATGTTTTATAATTAAAAAAGTATAAAATAATTATGATTTTTTAATTTGATTGAATCAAACAATAGTCACCATACATTTTTTTAAACAGAAAACATACTTTTTGATAAAAGAATGGTATTTACAATTTGGAGCTAAAAAATACTTATTATAAAAATGAGTTTATTTTATTTAAAAAAACTAACTGACACATAAAAACTAATCAACTGATTTTAAACATCCTGTAAAACACAGTGCTTTTTTATTGATATTTAATCTAAATAAGCTTTGTGGTTTCAAAAGAGGGTTTTATATTTGCACCGTTATTTTTAATTATTCCAAATAAACAAGATGAAATATATTTTCCTTCCCGCAATGCTTTTCAGTTATTTTGTCAGTAATGCACAAGACAACCATCAAGCAAGCGCTACTCCAAACGACAAAAAAACAACTACTGAATCTTTCGAATTAGAAATTGATACTGTAAAAAATAAAAAAGGCGCTGTTTTAAATGAAGTAATCGTTAAAGCGCATAAACAAAGACAGCCCGTGACAGCTATTCGTTCAGGTTTAAAACCAATGGATAACCCACAAACGGTTCAAGTTATTGGCGCTGAAATCATCGAACAACAACAAGCGATTCGATTAAGTGATGTGATTAAAAACGCCAACGGAATTTATGTTGGTTCCGCACGTGGTGGTGCGCAAGAATCATTCTGGTCTAGAGGTTACGATATGACTGCCAATAATATGTTTAAAAATGGCTTTAGATTTAATGGTGGTTCTATTCCAGAAGTTTCTGGATTAGAAAAAGTAGAGTTTTTAAAAGGTGGTGCAGCCTTATTATATGGAAACGTAGCCCCAGGTGGTATATTAAATATGGTTACCAAAACCCCAAAATTTACTGATGGAGGAGAATTTTCAATCCAAATGGGAAGTTATAATTATTATAAACCTGCCTTTGATGTTTATGGTCCTTTGAATCAATCCATAGCCTATCGTTTTAATGGTTCCTATGAAAAATCAGAAAGTTTTAGAGACTTTGTAACCAATGATAGAATTTACTTCAATCCTTCTTTCTTATTTTTATTATCTGAGAAAACACAAATTACGCTTCAAGGAGATTACTTAAGCGCTGATTGGACACCTGACTTTGGTACAGGAATCATTGGGAAAGAAATATTAGATTTACCAAGAAATCAGTTTTTTGGAGCAAAATGGTCTAACGGAAACACCAAGTCTTCAAGTGCATCGGTTCAATTACACCACGATTTTAATAGCAATTGGAAATTGAATTTTAATTCATCCTTTCAAAATTATGCCCGAAGCCAAAAATCCACAGCGCAACTTTCCAATTTAAACACGTATGCGGTGCCAGGGACGTGGAACAGAGGATTGGTTCAAAATAAAAATTTAGAGAAAATATTTGGTGACCAGTTAAGTATTGAAGGTACTTTTTATACTGGAAAAGTAAAACATCAAATCTTTACTGGGGTAGATTATGAATTGTCTATTGCTGATAACTACACCTATGTTTTTAACGAAAAAGCGGTTATGGTAAATGGAAAATACGACCCGAGTTTATATGACACCATCAATCTTTTTAGTTTCAATCCTGACTCACAAAGAAACGACATTCCAAATGCAGCCAATACACAAATTGCAGTTACAGAAACTAGTCGTTTTGGTGGATTTGCACAAGATTTGATATCGATTACGGATAAAATTAAAGTTTTGGCAGGTATTCGTTGGTCTTGGCAAGAAGCTCAAGTAGTAACCACAGATTTTACAAAAAACACAGTTACTGAAGGAGCTAAAAATTTAAATAGAGCGTTCTCTCCAAAAGCAGGCTTAGTATACCAACCTAATAAAACCACAACGGTGTTTGGCAGTTATTCTAATTCTTTCACTCCTAATACAGGAACGACAGTTGATTTTAAACCACTTGATCCTTCTATCATTGACCAATATGAAGTAGGAATCAAAAAAGATTTTATGAAAGGTTTGATTACAACAAACATTACCGCCTATATTATTGAAAATAACAATCTTGCACAAACAGCTCCTTTTGCAGCTGATGGAGTTACCCCAAATGTAAATACGAACTTGAGAGAATTAGTAGGGGGAACGAAAGGAAAAGGGATTGAAATTGACATCAATGCTAACCCAGTTAAAGGTTTAAACGTTTTGGCAGGGTATAGTTTTAATGAAACCAAAATCACTAAAACTTCTGGTACAAGTGGAAGTTTAATTGAAGGTGATTTATTAACCAGAACCCCTAAACACACCGCCAACTTTAGTGTTTTTTACAAAATTCCAGAAGGTTTTTTCAAAGGAATAACCCTTGGCGGTATCGCTAGCTATGTAGGTGACCGAGTGGGCGGATGGAATGATCGTTATGTATGGACTGAAAAGTTACCTGCTACAACACCCAAAACGTATACTATAACTATAGAAGATCGCGACATTCCATTAAAAGGATACACTACCATTGATATTTCTGCAGGCTACGATTGGAAAAAAATCTCATTGTTATGTAAAGTTTCCAACATTACTAACGAATTGAACTACACCGTACACGAAAATTATAGTGTAAACCCAATTGCGCCAACTCAAGTAATGGCGATCTTGAAATACAAATTATAATCAGTAATTATTAATCTATAAAAAAAACCAATGTTGAATACAACATTGGTTTTTTTGTTTTATACTTTAACAGATGTTATTTCAATCCCGCTAAACTTTGCTCAATAGTCGCAATTTTTGCTAAGGCATCTGCTTCTTTTTTACGTTCCATTTCAATGACTTTCTCAGGTGCACCAGCTACAAATTTTTCGTTAGCTAATTTTCCTTGTACTGATTTCAAAAAGCCTTTGGTGTAGTTCAATTCTTCCGTCAATTTAGCAATTTCAGCTGCTACATCAATGTTTCCTGTGATTGGAATAAAGTATTCGTTTGATTTTACACGGAAAGACAAAGCGCCATCCACTTTTTCTGAAACATATTCTAATGAAGTTATATTCCCTAATTTAATTACTATTGCATCGAAATAAGTAGAAGCTTTATCATTGTTCACCACTTTCAATTCGATAGTATCTTTAAACGGAATGTTCTTATCTTTACGAATGGTTCTAATTCCAGAAATTACTTCGATTGTATTTTCAAAATCAGCTATTAATGCCGAATTAAATGGTTTAATTTCTGGCCAAGTTGAAACAATTAAAGCCTCCTCTTTGGTTCTATCCGCGATTAAATGCCAAATTTCCTCTGTCAAGAAAGGCATAAACGGATGCAACAATTTCATGTTATTTTCTAACATTTCAATGGCTTTATCAAACGTAGCTTTATCAATTGGTTGTTGATAAGCAGGTTTGATCATTTCTAAGAACCAAGAGCAGAAATCGTCCCAAACCAATTTGTAAATTCCCATCAAAGCATCTGAAATTCTATACTTTTCAAAATTGTCTTCAATTTCAGCTAAGGCTTGTTGCAACTTCGCTTCGTACCATTCAATGGCAACTTTTGAAGATTCGGGTTGTGGAATTGTTTCCGAAACTTCCCAACCTTTGATCAATTTGAAAGCGTTCCAAATTTTGTTAGAAAAACCTTTTCCTTGATTGCATAATTCTTCGTCAAACATAATGTCATTTCCAGCAGAAGCACTCAAAAGTAATCCTACACGAACCCCATCAGCACCAAACTTTTCAATTAATTCCAATGGCTCTGGTGAATTCCCCAAAGACTTGGACATTTTGCGACGTTGTTTATCACGAACCAATCCCGTTAAATACACATTAGTAAATGGTTTTTCACCAGCATATTCATATCCTGCAATAATCATTCTAGCTACCCAGAAAAATAAGATATCTGGTCCAGTAACCAAATCATTAGTTGGATAATAGTATTTAAAATCTTCGTTTTCTGGATCCATGATTCCACCAAAAACTGACATTGGCCATAACCAAGAAGAAAACCAAGTATCAAGAGCATCAGGATCCTGACGAAGGTCAGAGGTTAGAAGTGATGGGTTAGAAGTTTTTTCTTTGGCTAACGCCAAAGCCTCTTCAATGTTTTCAGCCACTACAAAATCTTCTTTACCATCGCCATAGAAATAAGCAGGAATTTGTTGTCCCCACCACAATTGACGGGAAATATTCCAATCTCGAATGTTGTTCAACCAATGCGCATACGTATTGTTAAAACGAGAAGGATGCAATTTAATATCTCCGTCTTCTAAAACTGATTTAATGGCTGGTTTTACTAAATCATCCATTTTTAAAAACCATTGATCAGACAATCTTGGTTCGATTACCGCCTTAGTTCTCTCAGAGGTTCCCACTTTATTTAAATGAATTTCGGTTTTAGCCAAAACACCAATGGACTCTAATTCTTGAGCAATTTCGGTACGAACTACAAAACGATCTTTTCCTTGGTAGTGTAAACCAAAACTATTTAAAGTTGCATCTTCATTGAATATGTCGACAATCTCTAAATTATGCTTCTCACCCAAGGTTTTATCATTCATATCGTGTGCTGGTGTCACTTTCAAGCAACCTGTACCAAACTCCACATCTACATACTCATCCTCGATAATTGGAATCACACGGCCACAAATTGGTACAATCGCTTTCTTTCCTTTTAAATGGGTAAAACGTTCATCATTTGGATTGATACAAATTGCAGTATCTCCAAAAATTGTTTCAGGGCGCGTTGTCGCAACAGTCAAGAAATCTTCTGACCCTTCAATTTTATATTTTAGAAAAAATAATTTTCCTTGTTGTTCTTCGTAAATTACCTCTTCATCAGATAATGTAGTTTTAGCTTCAGGATCCCAATTCACCATTCTATAGCCACGATAAATCATTCCTTTGTTGTACAAATCCACAAAAGATTTAATAACAGAAGCCGACATATCTGGATCCATTGTGAATTTCGTTCGGTCCCAATCACAAGAACAACCTAACTGTTTCAATTGATCTAAAATGGTTCCACCGTATTTATCGGTCCAATCGTAGGCGTGTTTCAAAAATTCTTCACGAGTCAAATCGGCTTTATTAATACCCTCCGATTTCAATTTGGCCACTACTTTAGCTTCTGTAGCAATGGAAGCGTGATCCGTTCCTGGTACCCAGCAAGCATTAAACCCTTTCAAACGAGCTCTTCGTATTAAAACATCTTGAATGGTGTTATTCAACATATGTCCCATATGTAAAACTCCCGTAACATTTGGAGGTGGAATTACAATGGTATAAGGAGTTCTATGGTCTGGTTCAGAATGAAAATAATTGTTTTTCATCCAGTATGCATACCATTTATTCTCAATGGTTTTAGCGTCAAATTGTGCAGGAATACTCATTTTATAATAGATACGTTTTATTAGTAATTGTATGTTTTTAGGTCATTGAATATCAAACTCAAAGAAAGTAAAAATACCACATTTAGTTTTTGGTTCGATATTTGTAAGTGTACCGTTGGCAAAAGTAATTAATTAAAGTAGAGTATAAAAAGCGAATTAATAATTTGTACTCTAATTAAAACAAACTATATTTACTCAACCCAAAAAAAACCTACTTATATGAAAAATCTTATCATTGTAATTGCTACTGCGCTCTTTTCAATTACAACCTACAGCCAAAGTGGTCCTAAAATTGAATTTTCGGCACCTGATAATACTATTGATTACGGCAAAGTGAGTAAAAACGCAGACAACGGCATTCGTACTTTTGAATTTAAAAATACAGGCGATGCTCCATTGCAAATCATCAATATACTATCTACCAAAGAATGCAGTATTTTGAGCAAACCCACTTCAGCCATTCTGCCTGGGCAAAATGGCAAGATAGAAGTAAAATACAATATGACACCCGGACCAATCAGAAAAACCATCACCGTTGAGACCAATGCTGTGAATCAAGAAAACGGTAGGATTGCCTTAAAAATCAAAGGAGAAGTATTATAAACCAATTTAAAGTTCGCTTTCTAACTTGAAAGCGAACTTTAATTGCTTAGTATCTCTTAAAACCACTATAGTTATATTTTTATCTTCTTCAACCATAAAAAGACTATTTATCTTTTGGAGCGAATACCTAAATACTGGAGTTCCTCCAATAGAAACAATCTCATCTCCAACTTTTAAACCACATTTCTCAGCAGCCGATTTTTTGCGAATGTTAGCAATAACATAATTCGGTTTCAACTCGAATTTATATTTGTAGTCATTTCTTACAATAACCTTTCCTGATTCTTGATTGCCATACCCATAAGAATTTACAAGACTATTTTCAAGTTTTATATAATCTTCTACCCATTTCAATCCGTTTTGCTCTATCTCAATACCGCTTTTATTATACTTAAAATGAGATTTGAAATTAGCATTTTTTTTAAGATACATTATCCCTCTTTCATAATCAAAAACAACTCTGAACCTCCTAAAAATTTCGGCACCTATAGACCCCACTCTATTCTCAACCATTTTAACATGTTTCAACGAACTCGAGTCAGGAAAGGCAACAATTGGAGTACTAAACTTAAAATTAGCCATTTTTAATTCACTTACTTTAGCCCTTTTGCCCTCAATATCTCCACTAAAACCTTTTCCTAAAAAATCATCAAAATTCTTTTTAGGCACATTAATACCCTCAGTATAGTTTTGGAAAACCCAAATTGCATCGCTGTTGCCAATATCAATCAACATTTTTGATTGAATATAAGTATCCTGCATTTTCAACTGAACATTGAAATAAGGTTTAGCTTTTTCGATTGAAATAGGAATCTTGACAAATTTTTTATCCAATTCTTTCTGGTATTTGGCATTGAGTTTTGTTACCGTTACTTTTTTTCGGATGTAATCAATTTCTACCAAATTATTTTTAAAAAATTGTGTTCCGATAATTCCATTTACAGGAATTCCAATATGCGATGAAAGATTGAAATTTTGATCTAAAATGATATAAAAGTTTTGTTTAGAGGAAACCAATCCTTTTACAAACATGTAATTATTAGAAGATTTCAGTCCCTCAATAGACTCATTACTACCCAAACCTCGTAGTTGAATTTTATCTACATTGTACAGATTTAATTCTTTTTTATCATCCAAACTAAACAACAAAGTCTCCTCTACTCCAGTGTCTAATAAAAAATTAAGTTCAACACCATTAACTGTAATTGGAATAAAAATCAGATTATTAATCAACTGAAACGGTATCACAACTTGAGTTTGATTGGCCAAAAACTGAACCCCTTCTTGAGCGCGGTTAGGATACAGTCCTAGAAAAAAAAATATAAAAAATAGAGATATTCTCATTAAAAAAGGGTTTCGTTAATATTACAAAAAATCCAACATATTTGTTAGAATTTGACAACAAATAGGACTTAAATTTACATTTAATTTGGAAAAAAAATCGCAATTTTGCACCAAATTATAAAAAACATGCCTAGTATTTCAATCAGAGGTAAAAAAATGCCTGAATCGCCGATTCGAAAATTAGCCCCATTTGCAGATTTGGCCAAATCAAAAGGACGTAAAGTCTATCATTTAAACATTGGTCAACCCGATATTAAAAGCCCCGAACTCGCAATTGAAGCTATCAAAAATATACAACTAGATATTATTGAATATGGACCATCTGCTGGTTATGAAAGTTATAGAAAAAAATTAGCCAAATTTTATCAAAATCAAAATGTTTCCGTAGCTACTGAGGATATCATGATTACAACAGGAGGTTCAGAAGCTTTGCTTTTTGCCTTAGGAAGTATCATGGACCCCGAAGACGAAATAATTATCCCTGAACCTTTTTATGCTAATTACAGTGCTTTTTCAGCTGAGTCAAGTGCACGAGTTGTTCCGGTAATTTCCAACATTGAAAGTGGCTTTACTCTTCCAACTATTGAAGAATTTGAAAAAGCTATTACCAGTAAAACGAAGGCAATATTAATATGCAACCCCAATAATCCTACTGGATACCTCTACTCTGAATCTGAAATAAATCAGCTTGGTGCATTGGTTAAAAAATATGACCTCTTCCTTATTGCTGATGAAGTATATCGTGAATTTATTTACGACGAGAAAGACCAACATTTCTCTGTAATGAACCTAAAAGGAATTGAACAAAATGTCATTATGATTGATTCAGTTTCCAAAAGATACAGTATGTGTGGCGCTAGAATAGGCTGCTTGGTAACCAAAAACAAAGAAGTTATTGCCGCTTCAATGAAATTTGCACAAGCTCGTTTGTGTCCACCTACTATTGAACAGATTGCCTGTGAAGCTGCTATAGACACACCAAAAAGTTATTTTGACGAAGTAATTTCAGAATACAAAGAAAGAAGAGACATTTTAATCAATGAACTTAACAAAATAGATGGAGTACTAGTAAAAAGCCCAAAAGCAGCTTTTTATTGTATCGCCCAACTCCCTATAGATAATGCCGACGATTTTGCACAATGGCTTTTAGAAACCTATGAATTTAATGGAGAAACGGTTATGGTAGCGCCTGCGGCTGGTTTTTATTCTACTCCTGGTGTGGGCTTAAATCAAGTTCGTATTGCCTATGTTTTAAGTAAAGAAGAACTCATAAAAGCGGTTCACATTCTAAAAGAAGCTATAAAAGAATATAATCAACGTTCTTAGAAACAAAAAATAGATAATAAAAAGACAATAATTCAAAGGAGTTATTGTCTTTTTTTGTTAAAATTAAATCCAAAATATTAAGAAAAACAAGGCAATTAATTCCCTCAAGCGATTGAATTTGTTACTATTTATTATTTATCTTTACCCCTTGAAAAATACACACCCAACAAATAGTAATTTTTAATGACAAATAACGAAGAATTCCACGACGAAATAGGAAATAATCATATTAGTACCAACGCTAATAATCCGATAAGAGAAGATGCTTTTGCTATTACGGATGAAGAAAAAATTGAGCGCATCAAGAAAGATGTAGAAAATATGCTGCTAACTTTGGGTATGGATTTAACAGATGACAGCTTAAAAGGCACTCCAAATCGTGTAGCAAAAATGTTTGTGAAAGAAATTTTTGGAGGTTTAAATCCAAATAAAAAACCAAAAGCCTCAACCTTTGATAATAACTACAAATATGGTGAGATGTTGGTTGAAAAAAACATCACCTTATATTCTACCTGTGAACATCATTTGTTACCTATTATAGGAAGAGCACACGTGGCTTATATTTCTAAAGGCACTGTAATTGGCTTGTCTAAAATGAATAGAATTGTTGAATATTATGCAAAAAGACCTCAAGTACAAGAGCGTTTGACAATGCAAATTGTTCAAGAACTTCAAAAAGCATTAGGAACAGAAGATGTTGCTTGTGTAATAGATGCCAAACATCTTTGCGTGAATTCTAGAGGAATAAAGGATATCGAAAGTAGTACGGTAACCTCTGAATTTGGCGGAAAATTCAAAGAAGCTCAAACCAAAAGAGAATTCTTGGATTACATTAAACTAGAAACAAAATTCTAAACATTTATGGTTTGTTGTTCAATCGGTTAAATAGTTAATCGATAAACAACAGATTGTTGACTTTTTTAATATAAGCAATCACCAATCATAAGTTTGCAATCAATAATTCAACGTTAAACATTAAACAGTTAAACGATTAAACAAAAAGAAATGTCTTTATATAACCATCAACCCCTCAAAATATACAATTCTCTATCTGGAGAAAAAGAACCATTTGTACCCGTTCACGAAGGAAATGTAGGAATGTATGTTTGTGGTCCCACTGTTTACAGTAATGTTCACTTGGGGAACGTAAGAACTTTTATGTCATTTGATGTAATATTCAGGTATTTATTGCATTTGGAATACAAAGTTCGTTATGTGCGCAACATTACCGATGTAGGTCATATCGTGGATGATGTTGATGAAGGAGAAGATAAAATTGCTAAAAAAGCAAGATTAGAACAACTGGAACCGATGGAAGTGGTTCAACGTTATACTGTTGATTTTCATCGTATTTTGAGTGCCTTTAATTTTTTACCTCCGAGTATTGAACCTACGGCCACTGGACATATTATTGAGCAAATTGAAATTATCAAGAAAATAATAGACAATGGTTTTGCTTATGAAGCCAATGGTTCTATTTATTTTGATGTGGTAAAATATAACAAAGACCACAACTACGGCATCTTGAGCGGAAGAAACATTGAGGATATGTTGGCCAACACTAGAGACCTAGACGGTCAATCCGACAAACGAAATCCTCAAGATTTTGCTTTATGGAAAAAAGCGGAGCCTCAACATATTATGCGTTGGCCTTCGCCGTGGAGTGATGGATTCCCAGGTTGGCACTTAGAGTGTACCGCTATGAGCACTAAATACTTGGGCAATCATTTTGACATTCATGGTGGTGGAATGGATTTGAAATTCCCACATCACGAATGTGAAATTGCTCAAAATGAAGCTTGCACAGGACACACACCTGTTAATTATTGGATGCACGCTAATATGCTTACTTTAAACGGTAAAAAAATGGCAAAATCGACTGGGAATAATATTTTGCCAGGAGAAATTTTGACGGGAGACAACACCATTTTAAGTAAACCTTTCTCTGCTTCTGTGACGCGTTTCTTTATGCTACAGGCGCATTATAGAAGTATTCTTGATTTTTCGGATGATGCTATTGTGGCGGCCGAAAAAGGATACAAACGATTAATGGAAGCTCTTTCTTTATTGAAAGACTTACCTACAAGTGCTCAATCGTCTGTTGCGATTGAAGATTGGAAACAATTGTGTTATGATGCGATGAATGATGATTTTAACACACCAATTTTGATTGCACATTTGTTTGAGGGTGTTCGTTATATAAATGTCATCAAAGACGGCAAGGAAACTATAACAGCAGAAGATTTAGAAACATTTACAATTGCTATAGAAGCGTTTGTTTTTATGGTTTTGGGGCTTGAGAATGAAAAAATTTCGGATAGCAGCAACGATAAACTAGAAGGTACCATTCAGTTATTGATTGAAATGAGAAAACAAGCCAGAGAAAACAAGAACTTTGCGCTTTCTGACCAAATTAGAGATCAATTATTGGCGCTAGGTATTCAATTGAAGGACGGAAAAGAAGGAACTACCTTTAGTTTATAAAACAGAAATTAGAGGTTAGAAATTAGAAGTTTAAAGTTTCCAAAAAATCAATTTCTATCCTTTTAGCCCCGATGGGAGTGGCATCCTTTGCCTTTTTCCTTTAAAAAGGCAAAGATATAACAGACAGCGGGAACTATGATTACTAAAAAAACACCTTTGTTTACTGCTCCTAATGATTAGTTGACTAACAAAAGATGATGTTAAATAAAATTTTTACCTATCCATTAATTCTTTTGGTACGCTTTTATCAAGGAGCCATCTCCCCTTTTACACCAGCCGCTTGTAGGTACGAGCCCACTTGCTCGAGCTATATAATAGAAGCGTTGCAGAAACATGGCTTTTTGTTTGGCACTTATTTGGGTTTGAAACGCATTTTGAGTTGTCATCCATGGGGAGGAAAAGGCTACGACCCTGTTCCTGAAAAAAAATACACACACAAATAGTAATTAAACGTTCTCAATTTGATTACATTTAAAGTTTATATTTACAAAAAAAATTACACATGACACACGCTTTAAACTTAGTTTGGAATCCATCTGAAGGATTAGATTTAGGCTTTTTTATGATTCGATATTACAGTCTAATGTTTGTAGTAGCTTTTGGATTGGGTTGGTACATAATGAAACATATTTTTGAACGCGAAGGAGAATCGATAGACAAATTGGATTCGCTTTTTATTTGGACCGTCTTAGCTACGTTGATTGGAGCGCGATTGGGTCATGTTTTCTTTTATGATTGGGAATATTACCGCAATCATATCGTTGAAATTGCACTTCCAATTCGTGAAAATGTCAATGGAAACCTTTTGGGTTTCATCAAGGGTTGGGAATTTACAGGTTTTACAGGTTTAGCGAGTCATGGTGCTGCTATTTCTATCGTAATTGCTATGTATTTCTACAGCAAAAACATTCTGAAACGTCCGCAATTATGGATTTTGGATCGCGTAGTTATTCCTGTGGCTAGCGGCGCTATTTTTGTGCGTTTGGGTAATTTTTTTAATTCTGAAATCATAGGGAAAGAAACCACCTCTTCTTTTGGAATTCGCTTTTTGAGAGATCAATTTAGTCCAAGAGACGCTGTGAACGCGACAGGAATCACAAACCCAAACGAAGCGTATTCTGCGATTGCAACTGATCCAAAGTTCGCTGATTTATTGGCTCAAGTTCCTGTTAAACATCCAACTCAGTTGTACGAGGCATTTTGTTATATCTTCGTTTTTGCCATTTTGTTTTTCTTGTATTGGAAAACAGAGGCAAGAAAGAAATCAGGCTTTTTGTTTGGATTGTTCCTAGTACTTTTATTTACGGTTCGTATCATTGTTGAGTCGGTAAAAGAAAGTCAAGGCGGTTTTGAAAGCGATTTGGGCAACATTCTGTCTACTGGACAATGGCTAAGTATTCCTTTTATCCTTATTGGTTTGTTTTTTGTTTTTAGAGCCAAAAAAGAAGCTTAAAACATTCTAGTTATATATTTATCAAGCGTTACTTTCTAGTAGCGCTTTTTTTATAGTGGAAAAACAATACCTAGTTCTATATTTTTAGTATTGAAGCCAGCGTTGGATGTATTCAAACCTGCATTGGAAGTGTGTCGAAAACTGGGTCGTACATCCAATGCAAAATACTTGAAATCTAAAGTATACCCTAGTGCTAGAATGTCACAAAAAGCAAATCCTTTTGACAATCGTTCAGTTTCTGTATCCGTAAGCATTGGACTTATACTTCCTAAAACGTAAATAGCACTTCGTTTACTAATCTTTTTCTGAACCGTCATTCCTAGATGCAAAACACCTTCATTAATAGTTTTTAATTGCATAAAAGCATCTCGTTTGGCTTCATAATTTGGCGTTTCTGGTTTTACAAAATAAAAATTTAGCAATTGATGAGAAGCGTGATTGTATTCAGGACCAAAGAAAAAAGTAAAATCAATTTTCTTGTAAGTCCGCCATTTTTTATAAAACAGCACTTTATAACTGGAATTGGTATAGGTATAATCGGTGTTTTTAATAGCATTTCCAGTTCCATAAGAAAAACCTACTTTCCAGCTATCCTTACTCGATTGACACCATATAAGATTACTACAAAGGAGGAATAAAAAAGAAATAAATAATCGCATGCACTTGATGGGTTTAAATAAAAAAGCATTCCTATGAATCTAGGAATGCTTTCAAAAGTAAACTAAAAATTTGTATTATTTAGGAATGGATTTAAATCCCATATTGAACAAAGTAAACGCCTGAATATCGGCAGCTTCTTCAATTGTCTTAGAAACTGGTTTTCCAGCACCATGTCCTGCATTGGTCTCAATTCGAATTAAAACAGGATTACTGCCTGTTTGCTTTTCTTGCAATTCAGCCGCAAACTTAAAACTATGGGCTGGCACTACTCTATCGTCATGATCTCCAGTGGTTACTAATGTAGCAGGATATTTCACCCCAGACTTAACATTATGCACTGGTGAATAGCCTTTTAAATAGGCAAACATTTCTTTGGAATCTTCGGCTGTACCATAGTCGTACGCCCAACCTGCACCAGCAGTAAACGTATGATAACGTAACATGTCCAAAACACCAACCGCAGGAAGAGCTACCTTCATCAAGTCGGGTCTTTGTGTCATCACAGCGCCAACCAATAACCCACCGTTAGAACCACCGCGAATCGCTAAGAAATCCGAAGAAGTATACTTTTGAGCAATTAAATATTCACCTGCTGCAATGAAATCATCAAATACATTTTGTTTTTGCATTTTGGTTCCCGCATCGTGCCATTTTTTACCGTATTCGCCGCCTCCACGCATATTGGCAACAGCATAAATTCCACCCATTTCCAACCAAACGGCATTGGCAATACTAAAACTTGGTGTTAAACTCACATTAAATCCACCATAACCGTACAAAATGGTTGGATTCTTTCCGTTTAATTGCAATCCTTTCTTATGTGTGATAATCATCGGTACTTTGGTTCCATCTTTTGACGTAAAAAACACTTGCTTAGACTCATAATCTTCAGAAACAAAATCAACTTTAGGCTTAACATAAACAGACGACTTACCACTTTCAGGGAAGAAGGTATAAGTGGTGCCTGGTGTAACGTAGTTGGTAAATGAGAAATACAACTCTTTATCTTTGGCTTTACCACCAAAACCTGAAGCTGTTCCAACACCCGGCAAGGCAATGGTGCGGATTAATTTTCCTTTATAATCAAATTGTTTCACCACAGAAACAGCATCTTTCATATAATTAGCAAAAATATATCCTGAACCCGTAGATGGATTCAATACTTGCTCAGTTTCTGGAATCAAATCTTTCCAATTTTCAACATCTGGATTCGCTACATCAACAGTAACAATCCTTTTGTTAGGCGCTTTTAAATTGGTAACAATAAACAATGTACTGCCTTCATTATCCAATACGTCAACATCATATTCAAATCCTTTATGAATAGCAACAATAGGGCTATTTGAAAGAGATAAATCTTTAAAGTACAATTCATTCCCAGAGGTAGAATTAGCGGCAGAAATAAACAGATAACGATTATCATCCGACACATAGCCACCAACATATCTGCGTTTTTCTTGATCACCAAATAGTATAGTATCCTCGGCTTGTTTGGTTCCAAGCTTGTGAAAGAATAAACGGTGTTGGTCTGTTTTAGCCGAAAGTTCACTTCCTTTTGGTTTTTCGTAACTAGAATAAAAAATGCCTTCATTCCCTTTCCAAGATAAACCACTAAACTTTACATCAACCAAAGGTTCACCGATACTCTGTTTCGTTTTGGCATCAATAAAAATTACCTTTCTCCAATCACTTCCCGCTTCAGATATCGAATAAGCCACCAAAGAACCATCTTTAGAAAAACTCACACCATCCAATGAAGTTGTAGCGTCTTTAGAAAAAGTATTAGGATCTAAAAACAACTCTTCAGTACCTTTAGCATCTTTTCTATACATAACCGATTGATTTTGCAATCCATTATTCTTATAATAGTACGTATAGTCTCCTTCTTTAAAAGGCGCTGAGACTTTTTCGTAATTCCAAAGTTTTTCCATACGTGCTTTAATCGTATTTCGAAACGGAATCGCTGCTAAATAATCGAAGGTAACTTTGTTCTGTTCTTTCACCCATTCAGCAGTTTCGGCTGAACGGTCATCCTCCAACCATCTAAAAGGATCTGGAATGGAATTACCAAAATACACATCCACTTTATCAATCTTTTTAGTGAATGGATACTTTATCGCGGATTGCCCAAACGAAAGCAAAGAAGAAGAAATAATCATAGTACTTAAAATTACTTTTTTCATATTTGTGAAATTAATTTAAAATGGAAGACAATTTGATAAAAATACTTCAAAACAAATCTAATAAATTACCCTCAAAGTAAATATAAAACAAAAGTTATTTTTGGGCGTGCCCCTCCATAAAAATTCCGGGTCGGGCTGTACGTTCACGCTTCCCGATGAAAAATCGGGAGAGCTCCACTGCCATCCCAATGTCATTAAGTTAAGTAATTGCTCTTTTTGTTTTCACGCAGATTTCGCAGATTTATGCAGAAAAACGAGTGAAAATCTGATGAATCTGCGTGCTATTTTTTCTTTTTCCCCTTAACTTAATGACATTGACTGCCATCCCTCACGCAACTCTTAAACAATTTCTATTTTAGTAAACACAACTATAAACCTAAATATATAAACAAAAAAAGGGCGCATCATACAATGCGCCCTTTGTTATAAACAGACTATAACTTATTTGTTCTCATTATGTCTTTCTTCAATTAATTTTTTATCAGCAATTGAAATGGTGTCTACTAACACTGGTGTTGCGATAAATAGTGAAGAATAAGTTCCAACTATAATACCAATCAACATAGCAAAGATAAATCCTCTAATGGATTCTCCTCCAAAGATGAACATGATTAATAATACTACAATCATTGTCAAAGAAGTATTAATTGTTCTTGACATAGTAGAGTTGATAGAGTTATTTACAATCTCACCAAAATTCCCTTTTGTTTTACCATCTAAGAATTCACGAACTCTGTCAAATACAATTACAGTATCATTCATAGAGTAACCAATTACGGTTAGGATTGCCGCGATAAAATGTTGATCAATTTCCATTCCGAATGGCATGAATTTATAGCATAATGAATAGATTCCCAATACAAAGATAACGTCATGCGCTACCGCAGCAAGAGCTCCTAAACTATATTGCCATTTTCTGAAACTGATTACCAAATACAATCCAACAATAAGCATTGCACCTAAAACTGCCCAATAAGCATTCGTTTTAATATCTTCTGCAACGGTTGGTCCAACTTTTGAAGCGTACATCACTCCAATATTTTTACCATCATAAGCATTAACAAACTTATCATAAGTAACCCCAGCAGAATAATGTTTCTTTAAGGTTTCGTACAACATTTTGTTTACTTCCTCATCGGCTTCACTTCCGTTTACTTGAACTTTATATTTAGTAGTAATTTTTAATTGATTATCATTACCAAATACTTTAGCTTCTGCACTACCAAAAACTTTAGTTAATTCTTCTTTAACTTCTTCCGCTTGGATTGGTTTTTCAAAACGAACTTGGAATGTTCTACCTCCAACGAAATCAACTCCTTGGTCAAAACCATTAGTAGCAATAGAAATAATAGATACTACCGTTACAATAGCTGAAAATGCATAAGACCATTTTTTAATTCCTAAGAAATTAAAGTGGAAATTAGTAAAGAAGTTTTTAGAGAAATTAGTAACGAATGACAAGTCATTTTTACCAGCAATATTTCTATCGATAAAAATTCTAGCAATAAAGATTGAAGTAAATAAAGACGTTACAATACCAATTAACAATGTTGTTGCAAAACCTTTAATAGGTCCTGATCCAAATATAAACAATACCGCACCAGTCAAAATGTGAGTTACGTTCGCATCAACAATAGAACGCATAGCACCTTTCCAGCTATAAGAAGCAATAACAGCTTCGTTTAAAGTTTTTCCTGCACGTAATTCTTCTTTTGCTCTTTCATAAATAATGATGTTCGCATCTACTGCCGTACCCATCGTTAATACGATACCCGCAATACCAGGCAATGTTAATACCGCACCTAAACTTGCTAAAATTCCAAACAAGAACAATAAGTTTACTGCTAAAGCTAAGTTAGCATACCAACCTGCTTTACCATAATACACCATCATCCAAAGTGATACTAACAATAAACCAACAAGCGCTGAAGTAGTACCATTATCGATCGCTTCTTGACCTAAAGATGGTCCTACCACCTCAGATTGAACGATATCTGCAGCAGCAGGTAATTTACCAGCTCTTAAAACGTTAGCTAAATCTTTAGTTTCAGTAATATCAAAGTTACCAGAGATTTCAGATCTACCGCCAGAAATTGGACCGCTTGAAACACCTGGTGCTGAATACACCACGTTATCTAAAACGATAGCAATATATCCTTTTGAAGTATAAGCTCTACCTGTTAATTCTTCCCATTCTTTAGCTCCTTTGCTATTCATTTGCATAGAAACCGCTGGTTTACCCATTTGGTCAAATGTATCGGTAGCATCTGTTACCACACCACCTGCCATTGAAGGCGCATCATTTCTATTTCCTTTTAATGCATATAATTCTACTGCATCAATTTTTTTACCTTTTGTTTTTGCATCTTCAATAGTAGTTGGCTTACCCCAAACAAATTTAGCATAACGTTGTTCACCTGCTAATAAGTTTTTTACTTCTTGTCTTTTTAAGTAACCATTAACAACAGCTGTATCTTTAGGAGAAAACATTCCTAATACAGGACCACCACCTTGAGCAATAATTTTATCGAATAAAGGATTTTTCCCTGCTTTTGTAGCAGTTGAATCTTTTTCGTCAGTCAACAAAGCACTTAAAGTATCTTTTGCTACTTTTTTAGTTTCCACTTTAGCTACTTCAGTTTTTTTCAAAGCATCATTCGCAGCTACTAAGAAATTACCAATTTCCTCAATTTTATAAGTTTCCCAGAATTGTAATTCTGCTTTACCTTGTAATAATCTTTTGATTCTATCAACATCTTTTGCACCTGGTAACTCCACAAGAATTCTTCCTGTTTCACCAATTTTTTGAATGTTAGGTTGAGTAACTCCAAATTTGTCGATACGCTCTCTTAATACACCAAAAGCACTTTCAACAGATTCGTTAACTTTTCTTTTAATAACTTTTTGAACTTGAGCATCGGTCATTTGAAAATCAACACCACCTTCACCTTGCAAGCTTCTGTTTGCAAAAATTTCAGGAGAAGCTAACTTAGTAGTTCCATTAGCATTAGCTTCAAAAGCTTCAAAAAAAGCATCTAAATAGGTCTGATTTCCTTTTTGGTTAGCAGTAGCATCAGCTAAAGACTTGTTAAAAACTGGGTTTTTAGAATTATTAGATAATCCTTTCAAAATGTCTTTAACAGAAATTTGAAGAATTACGTTAATTCCACCCTCTAAGTCAAGACCTTTATTAATTTGTTTGTCTTTAACCTCATTGTAGGTAAAATCAGTAAACCCAAGGTTAAACACTTTTTCTTTCCCTATGGAATCTAAATATTTTACTTCTTTTTCAGTGTTTCCACCAGCGAAAGATTTAGCATCACCTTGAATCTTATTAGATACAAATGTGAAAGAAAGTTGGTAAATACTTACCAATGCAAATAGAATTGCGAAAAATTTAATAAGTCCTTTATTCTGCATTATTACTAAAAATTAATTATTTTTTTATTACTCTTTTTGTTTTAAACCTCAATAAAATAAGCTTTGACATCGTTTTTTTTAAAACAAAAAAATCAATCGTGCATTATGTCATTTTTTTTAAACCGAGCAAATATATCATTAACGAAAAGATTAACCAATTTTTTTATTAATTAATCTCAAAAAAAAAACTGCAAAACTGCAGTCTTTTTCTTTTGTTAATAAAAAACGTTATGCTAATACCGTTTTCAAATCAGCATTCATACTTCTAACTGCATCTGCACTTTTAGCAAATGCTGCTTTTTCAGCCTCATTCAAGTTGATATCGATGATTTGCTCAACACCATTTTTACCAATAATACATGGCACACCGATACAAATATCGTTTTGACCATATTCTCCTTCTAAGAAAACAGAGCAAGCGATCATTTTCTTTTGATCGTTCAAAATACTATCTACTAAATAAGCCACAGAAGCTCCTGGTGCATACCATGCTGATGTACCTAATAATCCTGTTAAAGTAGCCCCGCCTACCATAGTATCAGCAGCAACTTTATCTAATACTTCTTGAGAAGCAAATTGTGATACAGGAATGCCGTTATACGAAGCCAAACGAGTTAAAGGGATCATTGTTGTGTCTCCGTGTCCTCCGATAACCATTGCTGAGACATCATTAGAAGGAACATCTAGTGCTTTTGATAAATAATATCTAAAACGAGAACTATCTAAAGCCCCACCCATTCCAATGATTCTGCTTTTTGGTAAACCCGTAGCTTTTAACGCTAAATAAGTCATGGTATCCATTGGATTTGAAACCACTACTACAATACAATTTGGAGAATGTGCTAACACATTTTCAGCCACAGATTTTACTATTCCAGCATTGATACCGATTAACTCTTCTCTTGTCATTCCAGGTTTTCTTGGAATCCCCGAAGTAATAACTACAACATCACTGTTAGCTGTTTTGGAATAATCATTAGTACTTCCAGACACTTTGGTATTAAAACCAGTATTAGTAGCACATTGAGAAATGTCCATTGCCTTTCCTTCGGCAAAACCTTCTCTGATATCTAATAAAACTACTTCACTTGCAATTCCTCTATAAGCAATTACATCTGCGCAGGTTGCTCCAACATTTCCTGCTCCTACAATGGTAACTTTCATTTTTTTCTAATTTTATTTATGTGTAAAATTGATTCTTATAATCAATCCACTAATTTACGCATCTATTTTGGCATAAACAGCATTTTTCTCAATAAATTCTCTACGAGGTGGCACCTCATCTCCCATTAACATAGAAAAAACTCGATCTGCTTCAACCAAACTGTCAATATTCACTTGACGTAGCGTTCTAAAATTAGGATCCATGGTTGTTTCCCACAATTGTTCTGCATTCATTTCTCCAAGACCTTTATAACGCTGAATAGCGGCACTTCCACCCATTCTTTCATTGGCTTGATCTCGTTGAACATCTGTCCAAGCGTATTCTTTTTTATTTCCTTTTTTAACCAAGTACAAAGGTGGCGCTGCGATATAAACATGTCCTTCTTCGATCAACTCTTTCATAAAACGGAAAAAGAAGGTCAATATTAAGGTAGCAATGTGACTACCATCGACATCCGCATCACACATGATGATTACCTTATGATAACGTAGTTTAGATATATTCAACGCTTTACTATCTTCTTCTGTTCCTACAGTTACACCAAGTGCTGTAAAAATATTTCGAATCTCTTCATTTTCAAAAACTTTGTGGTGCATGGCTTTCTCCACGTTCAAAATCTTACCTCTCAAAGGCAAAATAGCTTGAAACGCACGATCACGGCCTTGTTTTGCTGTTCCACCAGCCGAATCTCCCTCGACAAGATACACTTCACATCTAGCAGGATCTTGTTCTGAACAATCCGATAATTTACCAGGTAAACCTCCACCGCCCATAACGGTTTTACGTTGCACCATTTCACGCGCTTTCTTAGCTGCGTGACGCGCTTGAGCCGCTAAAATTACTTTTTGGATAATGATTCTAGCATCATTTGGATTCTCTTCCAAATAATTCTCTAACATTTCTCCTACCGCTTGACTTACAGGAGAAACTACTTCTCTATTCCCTAACTTCGTCTTAGTTTGTCCTTCAAACTGAGGCTCTGCTACTTTTACAGAAATAATTGCAGTTAACCCTTCACGGAAATCATCTCCAGTAATTTCGAACTTTAATTTATCTAGCATTCCAGAAGCATCGGCATACTTTTTAAGGGTTCTTGTCAAACCACTTCTAAAACCTTGCAAATGAGTTCCTCCTTCGTGTGTATTGATATTATTTACATACGAAAATATGTTTTCAGAATAACTTGTGTTGTATATTAAGGCCACTTCAACTGGAATTTCACCTTTTTCGTGATCCATCGAAATTACGTGTGTAATAATAGGCTCACGGTTTCCGTCTAAGTAGCGAATGTATTCCTTTAATCCTTCGGTAGAATGAAATACCTCTCCTAAGAAGTTTCCATCTTTATCAACTTCTCTTTTATCTGTAAATGTGATTGAAATTCCTTTATTCAAAAAAGACAATTCACGCATACGTGCAGAAAGTGTATCGTATGAATACTCTGTAGTTTGTGTAAAAATAGTTGGGTCAGGATAAAAAGTTACAATAGTCCCTCTTTTAGTCGTATCTCCAATTTGTTTTACTGGATACAAAGCCTTTCCTCTTTCGTATTCTTGCTCATACACTTTTCCATCACTACTATGAACGGTTGCTCTCAAGTGAGAAGATAAGGCATTCACACAAGACACCCCAACACCGTGAAGACCTCCAGATACTTTATAAGAATCTTTATCAAATTTCCCTCCAGCTCCAATTTTGGTCATTACTACCTCAAGTGCTGAAACGCCTTCTTTTTTATGAATACCAACTGGAATTCCACGACCGTTGTCTTCAACTGTAATAGAACCATCTTCATTTATAGCTACACTAATGGTATCACAATGACCTCCCATTGCTTCATCGATAGAGTTATCTACCACCTCATACACTAAATGATGCAAACCACGGACACCTACATCTCCAATATACATGGATGGACGCATCCTTACGTGCTCCATTCCTTCTAATGCCTGAATACTGTCTGCTGAATAATTGTTCTTATTGATTTCCTCGCTCATATAAATTTATTCTAAAAATGTATTTTTTGTATAACACGCAAATATACAAAAGCAGAAAGGAATTTAGGGCAAAAATGCCGTTTTAAGCGCTTAAGTTATCAACATTCATAGTTTATATCCCAACAAAAAAAAACACGCCCTAAAAAGAGCGCGTTTTCAACATTAAAACTAATAATCTAATTCAAATAAACAATTATGCTTTTACATAGGCATCATCGTGCACATTGGCCACCGCTCTACCTGATGGATCATTCATATTTTTAAAAGCTTCATCCCATTCTAAAGCTATTTTTGTACTACAAGCCACACTTGCTTCTTGTGGCACGCACAAAGCCGCTGCATCACTTGGAAAATGTTCTGCAAAAATAGAACGGTAATAATACTCCTCTTTTGATGTTGGTGTTTGCAATGGGAATTTGTACTTAGCGTTAGCCAATTGTTCATCGGTTACTTCTTCAGCAACAACTGCTTTCAAAGTATCAATCCAGCTATAACCCACTCCGTCACTAAATTGTTCTTTTTGTCTCCAAGCAACACTTTCAGGCAACATATCCTCAAAAGCTTTACGAACTACCCATTTCTCCATTGGGTGTTCTTTGTTGATCATTTTATCTTGAGGATTGATACGCATAGCTACATCCATAAATTCTTTGTCTAAAAATGGTACACGCCCTTCAATTCCCCAAGCAGCCAAACTTTTGTTCGCTCTCAAACAATCATACATATGCAGTTTACCTAATTTACGAACATTCTCTTCGTGAAATTCTCGAGCATTCGGCGCTTTATGAAAATACAAATAGCCTCCAAATAACTCATCAGCACCTTCACCAGACAATACCATTTTGATTCCCATTGATTTAATGACTCTCGCCATTAACCACATAGGAGTTGACGCTCTTACAGTAGTAACATCATACGTTTCTAAGTTGTAAATCACATCACGAACGGCATCTAATCCTTCTTGAATGGTAAATTTAATTTCGTGGTGAATCGTTCCGATATGTTCTGCTACTTTTTGAGCTGCAGCTAAATCTGGCGAACCTTCTAATCCTACAGAAAACGAGTGCAATTGTGGGTACCAAGCATCTACTTGATCGTCTGACTCAATACGTTTTTGAGCGTATTTTTTGGCTACAGCCGAAGTAATTGACGAATCTAAACCTCCTGAAAGCAATACTCCATAAGGCACATCACTCATTAATTGTCTGTGGACCGCAGCTTCTAAAGCTTCTTTAATTGCAGGAATACTGGTTTCATTGTCTTTTACCGCTTCATAGTCCGTCCAATCCCTTTTGTACCATTGTACAAACTCACCATCTTTACTTGATAAATAATGTCCTGGAGGAAACAACTCAATTTTGGTACAATAGCCTTCTAATGCTTTCAATTCAGAAGCTACATAAAAAGTACCGTGTTGATCCCATCCTATATATAAAGGAATAATTCCCATGTGATCACGAGCTACGAAGTACTCGTCTTTTTCAACATCATAAATAGCAAATCCGAAGATTCCATTCATTTCGTCAATAAAATCAACTCCTTTTTCTTTGTATAAAGCCAAAATTACTTCGCAGTCACTTTCGGTTTTAAACTGATATTTACCTTCAAATTGTTTGCGTAAATCGCGGTGGTTATAAATTTCGCCATTGGCAGCCAAAATTAAATTGCCATCTTCGCTTAACAATGGTTGTTTCCCTGAAGCTGGATCTACAATAGCCAAACGTTCGTGAGACAAAATCGCTTTTTCATTACTAAAGATTCCACTCCAATCTGGTCCACGATGGCGGATAATTTTAGACATTTCTAAGACTTGAGGTCTTAGGCTTTCTGATTTCTGTTTTAGGTCAAAGGCACATACAATTCCGCACATAACTATATTTTTATTCTGATTATTTAATTTGATGAAGCAAAGATGCTATAACAGATATAAATAGAAAACACAAAATCGATTTTTAGTTATAAATTATAACTAAAAATCGATTTTTAAATAAAATATGAAATATAAAATCGATTCAATCAGAAGAAACACTTAAAATCTGTAAATCGTAAGCGCTATCTAATTACGATTATTTTTGTTTCGCTCCTTTAACAAAAGTATTTGAAGGCTTTATCTTAACAATCTGACTAGCTTCAACTTGCATCAAATCGGCATCAAAAACCACAAAATCCGCCCATTTACCGACTTCCAAACTTCCTTTTTCGTTTTCTTCAAAATTAGAGTAGGCTGCCCAAAGCGTCATTCCTTTTAAGGTTTCTTCGCGAGACAAAGCATTTTCTATTTGAAAACCATTTTTTGGAAATCCTTTTACATCTTGACGTGCCACTGCAGCGTGAAACGTAAGCATAGGATTGACTTCCTCCACAGGAAAATCAGTTCCTAGGGCTATTGTACCTGCTTTTTGGAGTAGTTTTTTATACGCGTATGCATTTTTCAAACGGTCTTTCCCTAAGCGATCGCCCGCCCAATACATATCGGAAGTGGCGTGTGTAGGCTGAACGGAAGGAATGATTCCGAGTTTAAAATAATCAAAATCGGATTCCTGAATTACTTGTGCGTGTTCAATTTTCCAGCGGCGGTCTTTTTTGCCTGTCAATACTTCTTTGTAGATTTTAAGCAAAACGGTGTTGGCCGAATCTCCAATCGCGTGCGTATTGAGCTGAAAAGGCGAATTGGCAATTTGTTGCGCTACAGCTTTAAGTTGAGGCACTGGAGACAACAAAGCTCCAAATTGTTTAGGACTATCTGAATACGGTTTGTGCATACAAGCGCCTCTCGACCCCAAAGCCCCATCGCCATACATTTTAAAAGAGCGGACATTCAATTGGTTGGTTTTATAGATTCCTTTTTTGAAATACAAATCCATATTTTTTTGATTGGCCGTAATCATCGCATAGACGTTTATTTTCATTTTACCCACTTGTTGCAAACTATCAATCAAAACAATAATATCTGGATCTAATCCAGCATCGTTCACAGTTGTCAAGCCATAATCAAACATTACTTTTTCGGCATCCAAAAGCGCGGCAATTTGTGTTTTTCGGCTGGGTTTTGGAATGATTTTAAACACCAATTCCATAGGGTTGTCAATCAGAATTCCGGTTGGTTCACCATTTTGAAGTTCAATTTGTCCGCCATCCGCTTTTGTCTTAGCGGTAATTCCAGCCAATTGCAGCACTTTGGAATTGACTACTATGGCGTGTCCGTCAATGCGGTTGAGTACCACAGGAATATTTGGAAAAGCGGCATCGAGTGCTGTTTTGGATGGAAATTTCTTAACGGCCCAATCGTTTTGATCCCAGCCATTACCGACAATAAATGCTGGATTTTTTGCTTTTTGAAACGCTTTTAGGCGCGTAATTATTTCTTCGAAGCTTTTGGTGCCGCGCAAATCTACTTCCTGTAACGTTAGTCCATAGCCATAAAAATGACAATGCGCATCTATTAAACCAGGATAGATAAATTTTCCTTTGTAATCTAAAATGGCCTTGGAAGTATATTTTTTCAAAAGCGAATCCGTATTTCCGATAGCCAGAATTTTTCCATCCTTAATCGCCATAGCTGTAGCTTTTTCGAAGGCAGCATTTACGGTATAAATGGTCGCGTTGGTTACGAGCGTATCCACTTCTGTTTGTGTGCTAGACATACAAGAAAACAGGAATAGGAATGCAAAAAACAGAGAAAATGATTTCATATTTTTGAAATTGGGTTTGGTCTCGCTAAGATAAGGAAAAGTCTCCTTCATCTGATTGTTCAAGAATCACATCACCTTACTCGATTAACGCCACTTAAATGTAGACACAAAAAAACCGTTGCTTTCAAACGGTTTCTATTTGTTTTTATTTGGATTTTGTCTAGTATCAAATATCCGAACTACATATATTTTACTTTTATTTTTCCTATAGGTTATCTTATAATGACTTGTTATTAATTTACGATAATCATATTTTAAATGAACAAAATCTTCATCTATCACACCAATTTCCGTAAAATCTACATCAGGGTTTTCTAAAATTTCGATGGTTTCAAAAATTGTATTGATAATTTCTTTTGACTTGAAAACACCATAAAGCAAATCATTAAAACCTCTTACTTTTTGCAAGTCTTTTAGGGCTCTTGACGTTAATTGAACAATTATTTGGTTTCCCATTTGTCCATAATTTCTTTAGCTTCTTTAAGACTATACAAACGACCGTTTTTAATATCTTCTTCTCCTTCGGCAATCATTTTGTCCTTTCTCTTTTGAATCCTGTAAGACTGTACCATTTGGTATAACATTTCCACAGTTTTATCATCTTCCTGATCTATAAAACTATGCAATTCTCTCTTTAACTCAATAGCATTCATCTTTTTATGTTTTAAAAATCAAAAATACAAATTTTGTTTCAACTACTTTTACCCTTCTTTCCAAAAAATCAAAATAATCCCTGCTAGCCCCGGGAGGAGCGGCATCCTTTGTTGCCGAGGTTCGGCAGCAAAGATATAGCGGATCGCGGGACGATGAAGCCAAGAGAGCCTGATTATTGCCGCTACTATGCTATAGACAAAACAAAACTCTGACGGATAGTAAATGCAAATAGCTTATTGTTCTTTTTATTTTTTTCCCTATAAATTGATTACAACTACTCTCAGTCTGTATACAAAGCTCCGTTTTTTATTTTTTAATTTAAATTATAGTTAATTAAACCACAAAAAAAATCATTTTTAAAATCAGTTTATTTTTTATAATTCGATTTATTTCTACTGTACTTTAAAAATTAGCCCAGCAATATCTTTCATGCAATGCTACTGTGTTTAGATATTCCCACTGAAAACACTATTACTATTTTGTTTAAGTGTAAATTGACGTTCCTATACAAACGCGACACAAACAGAACAAAATTCATATAATTTAACCTATTTATACATATTTAATAAATTTAATCACTAAAAAATATTATATTCGTAATATTATAACCAAAAAAAAACAACCAATATGACATTTAAAATTTTTAGAATATTAATAGTAACCGCTATTATATTCACATCTTGTAGTAGAGATGAAAGTGAAAATCAAACAGTAGTTGTCAATGTTTTGCAAAAGGAACCATTGACCACAGCCCAAATTAATGCAACTATTAATCAAGTTTTAACTTCAAATAAACAATTCCATTGGAGTGAAATGTCGAGTCAAATGATTTGGAGCGCGGCTTTGCAAGGTCAAAATTTAATCACAATAGGATTTGGGAATTCCGCTTCAGATTTTGACAGAAGTAAGTCGTCAAATAACCAAAAAATGCAAGAGGATTTACTGAGTATTATTTCTAAATACGAAGGCAAAGAATTAAAAGATATTTTAGTTTCTTCGGATGAATTTTTAAATCTCATGGATGTTGTTATTACCAAACAAGAGACAGTAATTGCCTTGAGACAAAGTAAATATATTAGATATATAGAACCCGCTGATTATAGGTATTTAGGCGACAGAGCAAACAATCAATACGAGAAATCGAGCTCTAGTACTAGCTCTGGTTGTGGGTTTGAATCTTCTACTTTAAATACTCAAGATTACACCACAGTAACTCCTAATGCAAGAGTTCCTTGGACATTTTATCAACATAATATTCCATCGGCTTGGAATTTAAGTACAGGAAGAGGAATTACAATAGGTGTTATTGATACAGGTACTTCTCCTAACCAAACTTTACTGGGATCAAACTTTAATAATGGTCTTTCAACAGATCGTTCTATTCAAAAATTTGGGACATTTGTAAATTCTATTTGGCCATGGAGCACAACAACAGACGGATCTAGTGATCTATGTGGACACGGTACCAGTATGTCATCAGTAGCTGCTGCACCTAGAAATGACAAAGGATTACCTGTTGGAGTAGCCTATAATGCCAACTTAGTAACGTATAGAGCCGCAGAAAATGTATTACTAGAAGGCTACCACGAACAGAATGGGGTTAAAAATGCGTTTACTGGTTTAGGAAATAATTCAAATGTGAAAATCATATCCATGTCTATGGGATATATATTTTCTGTAGGGAAAATTTCTGATGGTGTAAAATACGCTCATAGCAAAGGTAAATTAATATTTTGTGCAGGAGGAACTTCTACTACATTTACCACTTTTGTTGGAGTAATTTTTCCTGCCTGGATGCCAGAGGCAGTTGCCGTAACTGGAGTAAAAGAAGGTACTAATTATCAGAAATGTGATGTTTGCCACACAGGGGACAAAATTGATTTTACCATAGCCATGCAAAGAGCAGCAGGAGGAAATACGGTTCCTGTTACAAGCTATTACGATAATCAATCTGATTATGTAGGAGGTTCTTCTGTGGCCACAGCAACTACTGCAGGAATTGCTGCATTAGTATGGGCTAAAAATCCAACTTGGACAAGAGATCAAGTGCTAACAAAAATGAAACAATCTTCTAGATATTACCCTACTAAAAATCCTGATTTTGGTCACGGAAACATCGATGCTTTCTTAGCTGTTCAATAAATCTTAAAAATAACATAACCACTTATTTTTTTATAATTAAGTGGTTATGTTTCATTTCTATAAATATAACTTTTAAATAGTTCGAAGTGTTGCATTTATACTCACAAATATTAAAATAAAACACAAAAAAAGGTTGGTTTCGAACGGTGATTTATTCGTTTTATTTAGATTCTTTATTGTACCAAAAATGTGAATTATATATCATACTTAAAGACATTATCTCTATAGTATTCATCTTTTCATGTTTTAAAAATCAAAAAATATAAATTTTGTTTCAACTACTTTTACCCTTCTTTCCAAAAAATCAAAATAATCCCTGCTAGCCCCGGGAGGAGCGGCATCCTTTGCTTTTTTTCTTTAAAAAAGCAAAGATATAGCGGATCACGGGACGATGTTACCAAAAAAAACATTTGCTTCCCGCTCCTACTCTAACTTTTAAATTACAAAATTTCTTGAATGGTGTATTTGGTGGTGTTGATTTCGAATTCGAAATCTACTTTGTTGCCCATTAATTTCCTGCCCAAAGGAGATTGTGGCGAAAGCGCGATGATGTTGATGCCCTCGATTGTGATTTTGGGCAAGGCCAAACTGAGGTAGAGGTAAATGCCGTTGGCCACGACCAAACTACCCACGACTATGGTTTCGGCTACGATGGTGGGGTCGATTTTGTCTAAAACGGCTTTTTGAGCCAAGACTTCTTTTAGTTTGTGATTGAATTTTTCTTGCTCAATATGCATCATTGAAAGTGCGGTTTCGTGCTTGTCGCCTGCGGATCCTTTGGCATCATTTTTTGAATCTTCAGTCAATGCGGCAATCATATCGCGAAATGCATCGATACGGTCTTGCACTAATTGCAGGTAGTAGGTGTGTGTTTTTTGTTTGAATGTCATAGGAAAAGGTTAACCACAAAGTGCACTAAGAAGCGCAAAGTACACAAGGTTTCATTATTAATTTCTTTTGAAAAATGTCTCGCATAGTAATTCAAAAAAAGGAAAAATCTAACTTATAAAATAACTCTATATTTATTTCAAATTCGTTTTAGGAACAGCTTGTGATTTATAGTTCATAGGGAGTAAATCGCCCATTTTTTTGGTAGATAAAACTCCTGAATACTCCACGTCTTTGACATTAAGATTATTTCCAAAATTATCGATGTAAAGTGTATCCGTCTTGAAAACAATCTGAGATTGCTCTTTCTTTTTGTACAAGACGTTATATACTGAATAAAATTTAGGTTTCTTACCCGCAAGCAATACGTCTTTCAAGTCATTGACTAGAATTGTTACTTTTTTCAAATCTCCATTGTCCTCGACTTTAAAAAATTGTGAAGGGTCGGCTTGAAAACTCTTTCGAAACAATAAAAAGTCATCTTTTCCCCATACATTACTTGTAAGGTTCTTAAAAAAATGCATAGATGAACCTTGGTAAACTTTCTCTCTTCTTAACTTTACTTTTTCATCATTAATTACCTCAGAAAACAAAGCCGTTCCTAGAAACAAACTTTGGGTTACATCTTGACTTTTTATTGACTTTTTATAAAATTTCAGGCTAAACTCATATAAATCAAACTTTATTTTATATCCCAAATGCTCATTATTTACCAGTAAAGGGACTGAAGAGCTTGCCGTCAATAGGTTGTTATCATAATCGTACACAAAATTAATTTCATCTTCATTTTCTATCTTACACGATTTTCCTGCTACCGTTCTTCCTAAAAAATACTCTCTAAAAATGTTTAGCATACTTTTTCGACTGAACCCATTTTTTACGATTACTACTTCTTTTAAAGCTTCTGGTTTTAAAGAAAGATAAACGTTCTGATTGTTGTTTTCAAAAGGATTAGCTATAAAAACCGAATTATAACCTAGGTAATTAATCACCAATGAAGAATTAATCTTTTCTTTTACCACAAGATAATACTTCCCTTCTGAATCAGTCAAAGTACTGATTGTTGTCCCATCCAAATACACGGTAGCTCCTGGTAAAGGCTTTTTTTGTTCATCAAACACGGTTCCTTGAATTGCTTGTGCAAAAGCAACGCTTGAAAAAAGTAAAAAAAACAAAAGCAACCGTATTTTCATAGCTTTAAAAATCAAATTTATAACTTGCTCCCGCTACGATTTGAAATCCTTGAACGGGAAGATTGAGCCATTTTTGATAGGCTTGGTTGGCAATATTGTTGGCTCTTAAAAAAGCGGTAATGCGCTCGCTGTATTTATAACCTACATTCAAGTTTACATCAAAATAGGACGGCAAAGTAATACTAGCCGAATTGGTAACCAAATCCGTATTGAATTGATTCTCTTTTCTATCGCCAACAAAAAACACTTTAGCACCCGCAAACCATTTGTCTGTAATGACAACGTCTAATGTGGAATTGATTTTCATAGTGGGTAAATTCCACGCTTCGGCTTGAATATCTGTCGTATAGGTATTTAAAGTAGCATTTATTCCGAAGGCCACGTTTCTTGAAAAATCGGCTTTTAATTCTGCAAAAAGACTCATCGTTTTTACATCATCATAGACTATACCTAATGAATTTCCAAAAGCGTAAGACTCATTTGAACTAAGTTCCGTATAGTTATTCGCCTTGAACAAGGCCTTATTCCCTTCATTCAGATAGGATGCACTAACATTATAGCTAACTGAATTTGCCAATTTACCTTTTAATCCAGCAAAAAGATTGTACTTGGAATCTGTGGGCTGAATAAATAAAGTAGGAGAAAGAAATGGATTTTCATTCACAAAATCCATATAAGTATTCTGTTTTAAACTTCCATCGGCACCTAAATAAAAGATCATCAAATCACCCACGACTTTGTAGGATGCTTTGAAATTAGGATAGAAATACAATTTGCTTTTACTAGCTTGGGTATCCAAACTATAAAACAAACTCGCTCCTATTTGTAAGCTCCAATCGTTCTCTGCAATAGCAAATCGAGGGGCTAATCCAAAATTTAAGAAGCGATACTCAATAGCCGCTGTATTGGTTTTACTATAATTATTCTCAAAGGATCCGCCCAAATAATCCAAAACAACAGAGGTTGTGACTGCTTCATTCCAAAGATCCATTCCAAAAATAGATTGCGCAAAAAAACGATTTTCAGAAGATCCAAAAGCATCTGTAAAATGATGAAATTTTATTTTGGATTCATCTAACATACTTTCATCCATAGTCAGATTTCCTGATAGCGTGATGGTATTGTATTTTTGTTCTGAATCAATACCATTGATTAAATCGTTACGCTCACTTGGAGTTAAAGAACTTCCGAAATCAGCTTGCAATCCATACCAATTATAAGTTTGACTTTGAAATCCACCAGCAACATCCCAAGAATAATCACTTTCTTTTACTCCATAAAACAAATCTAATTTGGTATCATAAAAATGGTCATCGAGTAGCACATCATTTATACCACCTTGAGAAGAATGATGCTGAAAGCTCGCCCCTATAAAATCTCTAGCTTGTAATTTTTTATACACAAACAACGAACCTTGAAGCGTTCCGTAATTTCCAATACCCAATGAAGCATAATTTTCGAACAAGCGTTGTGCTTTGGCTTTTTCTACACTTGCAGCAACTCCTTTTGCAGGAGTAAAAGTAGACGCTACAGGAAAAGACAAAACCGTATATTTTACTGTTTCTTTTTGGGCATTTCCTTTATCGTCCAAAAGTGGCGTTTCTTTGATTTTGAAGGCATCCGATACGGTAGGCGAAAAAGATTTCACAACATTTACCTCTTCTGACCCAATGGTACCTTTCTTTTCTTGAGCAATACCCAAAGAGAAAACAAAAAGCATTGTAATGATACTAGTGATGCTATTGGAGGAAAAAGACTTTACTTTATCTTGTATATTCATATTATTTTACTCTTTTATACTAGTGTTTAGTATGATTTTCTAGGAATCTTTACAACTCCATAGTTGCTTTTGATATAATTTTTCGACTAATAAAAGTGATAGAAAGCAAATGCTTTTTGATTGCCTTTATTTTGAAATAGAAGAGTTCGTTTTAGCTTCCTCCTTTTTAATGGTATCCAATTCAGTTTGCGCCGCAGTAACCACATCTTTATACTCTGTGAAATTTTTAATGACACTTTCCAAAATGTAAGTCGCTTGAAAACTATCTTTTAATCCATAAAAATTACTGGCCATCACCACCAAACCTTTGGCACCCAAATAACGATAGCTGGAATAATTTTTGGCTAGTTTTTGAACCACTTCGTTTGAAGCTTCAAATTTCCCTTCTTTATTTTTAAAATAGGCATCATAATAAATCGCTTCAGCGGCTAATTCCCCTTTAGCAATGGGCAATAATCTCGCATAAGCTTCTTTTGCTTTTGTTTCATTTCCAGCTTGAATAGCACTTCTTGCAATAATTATTTGAGCATCGCTTTTTACCATTTCTTCAATCTTGGCCTCGGCTAAAACTTTTTCAGCATAAATAACTGCTTTTGGGTATTCTTTTGTTTCATAATACAACTTCATCAAATTAGAGAGTGCAAAAAACTTATTTTGTGCGATATCAGATTCTATTTCTAAATGCAACAATACTGGAATGGCATAATCTGTTCTTTTATCTTTTAAATGAATTTGAGCCAAGCGAACCAACGATTGCTCCGTATATTCAGAACGTGCTTGTTGTACTACAAAATCAAAATGAGGAATCGATTTACCTGCTGTTCCTTCATCATAATACGCTTGCGCCAACTGATAATTGGCTTTCAACGCGTGAACGCCATTAGGAAAAGAGGTCACATATGTATTAAGCCCAGCTATAGCTTGCTTCGTATTGCCTTGTTGCAACTGTTTTTCGGCGGCTTCATAACTGTCATTATCCAATTCTACATCAGTAACCGAAACAAAAGACAACGTTCGCACCCAAGCCGCATAGTCATTCACTTTGCCACTATCCACATAAATCAAACGCGCCGAAGCCACCGCTTCTAAAGCTTCTGGGGTTTTAGGAAAATCTGTGGCAATTTTTTTGAATTTGGTTAACGCCAAATCATCTTTATCATCATTATAATACACTAAACCTTGTCGCAACATCGCTTTTGAGGTAAAGGTTCCTTCTGGAAATTCGGTTATTAACTGGTTGTAAGTAGTTATAGCCAATTCGTCTTTTTTGTCTGCTACGTATGTATTTCCTAATTCAAAGAGCACATCATCTCTATAAACAGATTGTTTGTAACGCTCCAAGAAAACTTTCAACTCCACTATTTTCTTGTCATTTTTTGCTAAAAAACCATATGCTAATGCTTTTTGAAGATAAGCATAATCAGCATCTACACTTTTTAGCTCTATGGCTTTTATGTAGTTATCAATTGCTGGCCAATATTTTGACCCTACAAATCTGCAATCCGCCAAACGCAAGTAAGCGTCTGCCAAACGCACTTTATCTTCTTTGTTCTCGTCTATTTGCTTTTGAAAATAAGTCGCTGCTTGCTCATATTCTTTCAGTTTAAAACTCGTGTAGCCTAAATTATAATTACTGTTTTTAAACTCCACCGTTGTTGCTGCACTAGACAAACTGGCAAATTGTTTAAAACCCGCCAAAGCTGACGAATAATCTTCTAAAACAAAATCCGATTCGGCTTTCCAAAACGTGGCACGAGCGGTTATTGCAGTGTCCTTCGATTCGTTTATGGCTCGATTAAAAAGCTTGGTTGACGTGGCATAATCTCCAGCCGTAACCGCTTCAATTCCGCTGTAAAACAAGACTTTTTGATACACCACTTTATTTTCTGCAGTTTTATTTCTTTCTAGCAAAACCAATGCTTCTTTATAATTTTTAGATGAGATATAAGAATCTATCAACAAACGCTCCACCTCAGCCACATTAGGATTACGAGGGTATTTTTCTAAAAAAGCCATCAAAATAGCCGGAACACTTTCGTACGAATTTCCAATTTCATAACTTAATTTGGCATAATTAAGCGTAGCATCTTCCTGAAGCTCGGTATTAAAATCCATTTCAGAGGCATTTTTAAACGCATTCAATGCCTGCGTTTTTTGGCCTAAATCCAAATACGATTCTCCTAAATGATAATACGCATTTTGAGCCACAAAATCTTTTCCATCAATGATTTTATTGAACTGTGCAATGGCATTTTCATATTGCTTTTGTTGGTAATACGCATAACCCAATTGATAAAAATCGGTATTGTTCCACTTGCCTTTTTTCCCTTTGTATTCGGACAAATACGGAATCGCTTTCTGGTAATTTTTTAAGTTGAAATAACTCTCACCAATAATTTTATTCAATTCAGACAGTTCCATTTCATTCGATTGTTCCATCGCTTTCACACCCAAATCAATCGCTTTTTGGAAGTTACCCAACTTAAAATTCATATCCGCCTGAAAATACGACAACTTCTCTTTGTATTTTTCTTCGCCCGAAACCTCGTCAAAATACTTAGTTGCCGCTTTGTAATCATCGCCTTCATACGCCATAAACCCTAGATAATACTTAGCCTGAGCACCGTATTCTGCCGAGTTCAAAACCATATTCAAGTATTTAGATGCTTCTTTTTTCTTTCTGGTGGTGTAATAACTATATCCTTTTTGAAAATTAAAACGCTCCAATTCTTGTTTTGTCAATTCATCAGCTTCCACTTTATCAAACCAATACAAGGCTTTTGGGTAATTATTTTGTTCAAAATAATAATGTGCAGCTTCAACATAAGCTTGATTTCGCTTAGAGCTAGTAGGATATTTTTTTACGAATAATGCCACCAAATCCTCAGCATTATTGGCGTTTGTTCGGATAGCACAATTAGCAATGTAGTACGCACAATCCCCTTTGATATCCTCATTAGAAACATTCTGCTGCACTTTTTCAAAAACAAGTTGGGCGCTAGCATATTGCTTATTCATATACAAATCCATTGCCGTATCAAAACGCTGCAAATCGTGAGTATAAACAGTAGATTTTTGTGCAAAAACACCAGAAAAACAAAGTAAAAAAGGTAGAATTAGGAGCCAATAAAAGGTACGCATTGTGCTATTTTTTTGATGATTCAAATATATCATATTTATCGTATTACAAACGAGAAGAAACAACATTTTATTATCTCACTCCAATCGAGAATCGTAATTAGGAACAGAAAAATAAGGCATTTTTGTATACATCGTCCTGCTCTACACTATATCTTTTGTTTCGCTATCGCTTCACAAAAGGATGCCGTTTCTATCAGGGTTAAAAGCCAACATTAAGGCATTCTTGGATGCATTAAAATTCGACTTAAACTTCCCCAAATTACTTTACAAAACAAACTAAAGCCTTTCGCTATTACTATTACACAACAAAGCAACAATCAAACTGATGATTTTAGCTCATTAGCTTCGAATTTATTTTGAATACAAAGGCTAACTTCTTACTTTTACGCAATAAATCACTTCAATCATGTCACAAACCGTATTAGCTTTAAACAACGTAACCATTTATCAAGAAGGAAGAACCATTTTATCCGATGTTAATTTAGAAGTAAAACACGGTGAATTCATCTACTTAATAGGAAAAACAGGTTCAGGAAAAAGTAGTTTACTCAAAACCTTATACGGTGACTTGCCTTTAACAGAAGGTACTGGACATATTGTAGATTACAATTTAGAAACTTTAACTGAAGTAGAAATTCCTTTTTTAAGAAGAAGAATCGGAATCGTTTTTCAAGATTTCAAACTCTTACCTGACCGTTCGATAAATGACAATATGTTGTTTGTACTCAAAGCAACGGGTTGGATAGATTTGAACGATATGAATAACAAAATCGAAGAAGTGCTTACCAAAGTAGGCATGCAAGATTTTGGCAACAAAATGCCGCACCAACTTTCTGGAGGAGAACAACAAAGAGTTGCTATTGCAAGAGCTTTGCTTAACGACCCTGAATTTATTCTTGCCGATGAACCTACAGGAAACTTAGACCCACAAACCAGTGCCGAAGTACTTGAGGTGCTAAAAACCATCAATGCTCTTGGCAAAACCATCATTATGGCCACTCACGATTATGCGTTGTTAATGAAATACCCTTCTAAGACCTTAAAATGTGAGGATACCAAAATTTTTGAGGTAGTTCAGCGCACAGTATAATGCTTTCTATTCTTATTCCGGTATACAATTATGCTGTATTTCCATTAGTTTTGGAAGTACACAAACAATGTATTTCCGCCGGAATTCAATTCGAAATCCTTTGCCAAGACGATTTCTCCTCTTCATTTATAGAAGAAAATCGTACTGTTGAACAATTATCGTATTGTACATTTTCACAAAATGCAGTCAATTTAGGCAGAGGAAACAATCGAAATTCACTGATTCAAAAAGCACAATTTGAATGGTTACTGCTTTTAGATTGTGATACGTTTCCCAGAGATTCTTTTTTTATCAAAAACTATGTTTCGTTTATTGAAAAACCAATGGCTCCTTTGGCCTTTGGAGGAATTATATATCATCCCAAAAAGCCTCATAACTCACAATTGTTACGCTGGGTATATGGTCAAAAAAGAGAAGCTTTGTCTTGTGAATTCAGGAATAAAAAACCTAACAGCCGCGCACTTACTTCTAATTTAGTTATACGAAAAGAAATCGCACTGAGCCATCCATTTCCTGAATCGATGAGTGATTATGGGTATGAAGACTTGTCTTTTCTATCGAATTTGGGGCAGCAGAACATTACTGTTTTTCACCTGGACAATCCAACTTTTCATCTTAATTTAGAAACCTCCGCTCAGTTTTTGACAAAAACAGAAATTGCATTGCAAAACTTAGTCCTGTTGATTCAGACTAAAACAATAAAGCCCAATGAAAGTAAAATAATAGCAACATTTTTATGGGTCAAAAAACTACATTTGATACAATTGACGGCTTGGCTTTTTCAACAAACCAAAACAGTTACTACAAAAAATCTATTGTCTGACAATCCTTCGTTGCTACTTTTTGACTGGTACAAGTTGGGTTATCTTTGCCTATTGCAAACGCTCAAATAAGGTCTTCCACTTCAACATAATCGCATCCAAATCATACTTCGAAACACTTTGCCGAGCGTTGGCTCCCAGCTTTTTTCTTAAATCTTTATTCTCGAAAAGCAAGGCTAATTTCTCCGCAAAAGCGGTTGCATTGCCATCCTCAACCAAAAAACCATTTACACCATCAGTTATAATTGACCTTGGACCTACTGGGCAATCGTACGCCACACAAGGCAAACCAAAAGCCATAGCCTCAAGCAGCACCAAACCCAATCCTTCAGAACGAGAAGTCATCACCAACACCGAAGCGTTTGCATATAGTGGAGCAACTTCCGAAACAGGAGGATAAAAACGAACGGAAGAGGCAATTCCTAAAGCATTTACAAAAGGAATCAGATTTTCTTCAGGAGAAAGCGTTCCATAAATATCCAGTTTCCAATCAGGATACTTTTGAATTAATAAAGACCAAATCTCCAATAATCTATCGAGTCCTTTTTCATAGGAATTACGGCTAACAGCTAGTACTTTTTTAGCATCTAACGCAGCTAGTTCTTCTGATTTAAAAGACAATGGATTAGCAATAATCATACTATTTTTACTATTCCATTCTTGGGCACTTCCCCTATTCAACACCACAAAAGCATCAAAAGTTTTAGCTCCCCATTCTTTAAGAAAAATTCCTATTAGAAACCATAATCGAGACAAAAAAGGAAATGTAAAAGGTCTTTCATTTACATACTTTGAACCATGGCTTTCAAAAACCAGAGGTAAGCGCTTACCAATTAACAAGGGAACCAAGTAACCTTTCAATCCATTATCCGCCACAATAATACTATCGGGTTGCACTTGCGATATAATCTTTTGCAATTGTTTTTTGTAGGCATAAATCGCACTCAAAAAATAACCTTTTCGTTCAATATCATGCCAAACAATTTGCGCATTAAATTCAAAAAAAGGATGTTCTTCCCCATTATTCTGGGTCATAATATGCACTTCGTACCCGAAATTTTCAATGAAATAGTCGGTTTTGGTAGCTAGCACTTTTGCTACCCCACCCGCTTGATTGACAGAAGGAACTAAATACAATAATCTCATTTTTTAGTGTCCAAAAATTGTGAATAGTCTCGGATATAATCCGATTCTTCAAAAACATCCGATGCCAAAACCAAGCATACCGCACCCGAAGAAAAATTCTGTAATTCTCTCCAAATCCCTGTCGGAATCAGTAATCCCATAGAAGGTTTATTGAGCAAAATTGTTTTTTTCTCAAAACCGTCATCCAAAACTACCTCAAAGCTACCGCTTAAAGCAATCAAGACTTCTTGTTGTTCAATATGCGAATGTCCACCCCTAAAAGCACTACTAGGCACATCAAACAAGTAATACACTCGCTTAAAATCGAAGGTTAGAATATCATTTTGAATGAATCCTAAATTCCCACGAGTGTCTTCAACCACTGGGATTGCAATCTTTTTTAAGTCTTTAAGAGTAGTTTTCATTGGGTAAGTTCTAAATATTTTTTACGCCCATTAAATGCAAATTGAATGGCTTTGGGTATTTCTTTTAGCCTTATTTTTTTCTGCTTAACATCATAAAACACTTTTTGTAAAACGCGAAAAATCCAATTGTTCATCCCTACACGTTTCAAAAAAGCTCCTTGAATGTAATATCGTTGTAAAAAATCTACTTTATCAGTTGTGGTTTGGGTTTTATGGACAGCAATTACTTTGGGAACAAATGAAATTTGCTGTTGCTGACGATACAAATCCATCAAAAAAATTGCTTCTTCCCCCATTTCAAAGGTTACTCCTAATCCAAAATGAGCATCAAATTCGATTCGCGACGTCTCTAAAATGGCTTTATTTATCGTTATTTCAATAGACATCACAGAAAACAAAGTCAATGGTTTCAAAAACATTTGACTCTTTTTTGGATATTTTTTAAACAACTTCCTGTTTTCGTTTTCAATTTGAAAACTAATCACTGCGGCATCGGGAAACAGCTTGTAGGCATTGATGATTGTTTCTATAAAATCAGGTTCAAATACTTCATCATCATCTGCCAAAATTAAAATTTCTCCTTGGGAATTTTTCAATCCCAGATTTCTACTTTTAGACAACCCTATTTCAAAGGAATTAATGACTTTGACAGCAGGAAAATCAGAGGTTAAAATAGCATTTTCATGGGTTTGATTGACGATTAAAATTGAAAAATCAGCAAAATGAGCAAAAGGAAACATCGGAATCAAAAAATCCAACGAATCCCTATTCATCGTTGCAATTATAATTTCAATAGCCTCTTTTGTATAACGAATATTCAATTTGTTCTTACATTTACACAAATATAGAAAAATAGGGTTTGTAAATGAAAATACTTTTGATTGGCGAATACAGCAGGTTGCACAATTCTTTAAAAGAAGGCTTGGTAGCATTGGACCATGAAGTCATACTTGTAGCCTCGGGTGATGCTTTCAAAAACTTCCCTTCTAATTATTCGTTTCGAGCCCAAATCATCAATAGCAATTGGTTTTTTAAGAAAACAAGAAACCTAATTTACAGTTTAACTCGAATTGAAATTGAACAGATAGAACACGCGATTCGTTTTTACCTTTTACTTCCAAAACTTGATAAATTTGACCATGTACAACTCATTAACTCAGATGCATTAGCAACTTTTCCTTGGGTTTCGAGATTTCTATATCGTAAGTTATTTCAAAGTGTAAAAAGCCGAAGTTTACTCATTTGCGGTGACGAAACGCCAGTCATTGATTATTTGCTAAAAAAAGAATTATCGTATTCTATTTTGACTCCTTTTTTTGAAGATGCTACACTCAAAAATCATTTTTATTACCCTTTAAAATACACGAAACCATCTTACAGAAAAACCTTCGAATGGTTAGCACAAAATTGTCAATCGATGACGACTTCTGATATGGATTATAAAATTCCGATGGAACGAATGGGATTCAATGCGCCCTTGATTCCTAATCCAGTCAATTGTGAAAAGATTCCTTTTGAAGCCATAAGCAATCTTGAACCCGTTGTGATTTTCCTAGGCATTAATCGAGGGAGTTACATTAAAAAAGGGATTCCTTATTTTGAAAAAGCATTGGCCGAAATTGAGAAAAAATACGGTAATAAAGTTACTATCTCTGTTTGTGAAAACCAAGCGTACCAAGCGTATATTAAATTGTACCAACAAGCTCATATTGTACTCGACCAGATTTATGCTATGGACCAGGGATATAACGCTTTGGAAGCTATGGCAAAAGGAAAAGTAGTTTTTACAGGTGCAAGCGAGGAGTTTACAAATTATTATCATTTAACCGAAAATGTAGCTATTCACGCATTACCAGACAAAAATTACCTTGTTCAGCAATTATCCTATCTGATTGAAAACCCAAGCAAAATAAAGGAAATGGGAGAACGAGCAAGAGCATTCATAGAAAAAGAACATCATTATAAAAAAAACGCAGAACAATATCTTGCGGCTTGGAAACTTTAACTCTTCGGTAAAAACAGTTTTCTAAACACTAACAAAATCAATATAAAACCTAAGGCACTAGCGCAACAATACGCTTGAATCGCTCCTTCATATCCCCGAGTTTTTATCCAATACAGTGATAGTAGTAAATAGCTTAGATTAAAAGTTATTTCAAGAAAAAAATAAACCTTGAGTCGTGCTTTGATTAAAATTTGATATCCAAAGGCTAAGGTTAGTATTTTAAAAAAATCACCGATAAACTGCCAAATCAAAACCGATTTTAATTTCAAAAACTCCGGTGTGAATACCCACTTCAAAATCCATTCTTTAGTAAAAAACAAAACCAATAGCATTACTAAAAACAAAGGGACAAAAGACGAAAAGTACACCTTTACTTCTTGCTTAAAAGCGTCCTCGGTTGACAATGACGCTAATTTTGGCATATAATACAATGACAATCCAGATGTAAAAAAAAGCATATAAAAACTAGATAATTTGGTAGTAGCTTCCCAAAAACCAGCTTCGGTTAGAGAATAGTTTGTAGTAATCGCATTCCGTATCAAAAGCAGTGTTAATGGAGCAATAATGGCCGTAAGTAAAGCCATTGCAGAAAACTTTTGAATGGCCGTCACATATTCCTTTTTAATTAAAAACCGAAAATTAAATTGAAAAAGGCGTTTGTCTTTTACGACAAAAACAAAAGTAGTAAGCACCATCAGTAGTTCACTTAAGGCAATCGCCCAAATCGCACCATCAATGGAATGAAAATAAATTAAACTTATTGTTACTATAAAAACCAAAACAGAAGAAACCAATTGTACTAAAACAATAGTTTTGAATTGTTCCAAACCATTATAAATGGCTAACCAAAATGTAGTAAGCAACACCAACGGTAAAGACAAACCAACTATTCGGATTGGAGTAGTCCATTGGCTTGAATCGAACAAAAGCTGCGCAATAATGTCTGCAAAAAAGAAAACCCCAATGGCTAATAAAGAAGAAATAAATAAAAAAACAGAAAGAAAAGTAGCATACAATTCCGAAAGTGCTGTCTTATTTTCTTTGTTTTCAGCCACCAATTTCACCAGTGAAGTGCTAATCCCAAGTGTTGCAACCGATTTTAACATCGCACCCAAATTTCTAAAATTACCTAGTAAAGCCATTCCAGAAGGCCCTAAGAAAACTGCGACCACCTTGTTCGAGATAAATCCCAACACAAAAGTAGTCCCTACCGAAAGTGAATTCACACTCAGCACCTTGAATAGATTATTTTCTTTTAAAAATTTCAAAATTAATGAGTTAAAACAAGAAATTAATATTGGTTTAAGGCTTTAATAATAGTACTAACTTCTTCGTCTTCAAGAGCTGGATTCAGTGGAATACTCAAAACTTCCTCGTGAATTTTCTCGGTGATAGGAAACGAGAGCGAATTCATATTTCCTAAAGCCTTTTGCTTGTGCGGCGGAATGGGATAATGAATAGCTGTTTCAATGCCGAGTTGTTGCAAATAAGCTTGTAATTCGGCTCTTTTTGGAGTTCGAATCACAAACAAATGGAAAACATGATTTTTTGAAAAATCCCAAAATGGTAAGATAATCTTATCGTTTTTAATTTCGGTCAAATAGCGTTTTGCAATAGTTCTTCGCTTTTCATTATTTACATCTAAGTTGGATAATTTCAGGTTCAAAAAAGCAGCTTGAATTTCATCCAATCTCGAATTAACACCGATAAACTCATTCTGATATTTTGATTCGGAACCATAATTACGTAGGGATTGTATCACTTTGGCCAATTGAGCATCATTAGTAACAACTGCTCCTCCATCACCCAAAGCACCTAAATTTTTACTCGGATAAAAACTGTAAGCACGAGCCCATAGTTCGGTTTTGGAATTTGGAATTTCAAAATTGGAATTTCTTTCTATTCCATGAGCCTGAGCTGCATCTTCTACAACAATCAAATTATGTTCAGTGGCAATGGCATTTATTTGTCCCATTTCTGCTAACTGACCATACAAATGAACAGCTAAAATAGCTTTGGTCTTTGAAGTTATTTTTTCTGGAATCAAATTAGGATTAATGTTGTAAGTTTCTAATTTAGGTTCGACCAAAATAGGAACCAAATCAGCAGCCAGAATAGCTAAAATACTTGCAATATAAGTATTGGCTGGTACAATAACTTCATCCCCTTTTTGCAATTTTCCTAATTCAATATAGCCTTTAAATATTAAAATCAAAGCATCCAAACCATTGCCCACGCCCAAACAGTGTTCGGCTTTACAATAGCTGGCAAATTTTTTTTCAAATGTTTCGACTTCTTTACCTAAAATATACCAGCCGCTTTCTAAAACCGATTTCAATTGATCTTGAAATGCCGTTTCATAGCGTTTGTTTATTTTTTTTAAATCTAGAAATCGTATCATTTTAATGTGATTTTATAAAAATCTTGATTCCATACGGTGCAACCCAATTCTTCTTTTTGCTGTAATAAGCCACTATGAAATCCTTTTTCGCCAGAGTCATTTACAATTCCCATATCAAAAAAATGTTTGCCTCTTTTTTGAAAAATATCTAGTAAAGAAATGAATAAAAAATCCAAAGCACGGTATTTTTCACCGTTTTTGGAAGTGGCACCGTATTGTGATTTTACTCCGTTTTCAAATTCAAAAATGGTGATTCCTGCTACAATTTTATCCTCTACATACGCAGAAAATTGTTTGATATTTTGAGGAAATCTTTCGTGAAGCAATTGAATTTCTGCCAAGCTATGAACTGGTTTTGCAGCATATTTTTCTATTAATCTTGGCTCAAGAATTTTTTCCCAAAAAGGTTGAAAATTGGTTTCTTCTACCACTCGCAATCCCAATACTTCTGTTCGTCTAAAATGTTTCAATTTACTTTTAGAAATTGGAATCTCTTGATGCAATTGCGCTACCATAT
Organism: Flavobacterium polysaccharolyticum; assembly: GCF_038739875.1. Lineage (NCBI taxonomy): Bacteria > Pseudomonadati > Bacteroidota > Flavobacteriia > Flavobacteriales > Flavobacteriaceae > Flavobacterium > Flavobacterium polysaccharolyticum. Next base: position 34,923 of record NZ_JBCGDP010000013.1, on the reverse strand, counting down.
TCATTTCTTTTCGGTAGAGTTGCGCTCCTTTTTTCATCAAAAAAAAGTCAATCGCTGCGTTTCCTTGCCCTAAATAAAATGAAGGAATTGGGTGCAAATAAAAATGTCCCATCCGCTTGCTTTTGAAAAAATCAAACACCAAATCCAAAATCGTTTCTATCTTTTCTATTTTTAATTTGGAAGAATAAACCAATCCGCCATAAGTTAATCCTTGATGTGAATACACCGTGTTGTCTACTCTATTAGCAGGTAAAACTGCAACTAGTTTAACTTTGTCAAATAGTAACAGCGAAAAATCCTCAAACCGTTCTTTATGGTACTCCATAAAATCCCTATGAAACAAAAATGTAGCATTTGTAGCGGCACTCACAAAGGTGTTCCAAAGCTCATAATCGCTTTCTTGATAAGGCCTTACACTATAGTTTTTCAATTTTATTTCAATTTTAAATCAAATGTAGGTAACGACCAATTGAATTTGACCACCAACAATCGAACAATGATAATCACTAAGGATGTTACTAACTGAATTAATTCATCTGGGAAGTTGCCTTTTTTTAGCATAAAAAAAACAATACCTCCCAAAATACAAATGGTAGCATAAATTTCTTTTCTGAAAATAACTGGAATTTCATTACACAAAATATCCCTAATCACACCTCCAAAGCAAGCCGTCATAGTTCCCAAAGCAGTACAAATGATAGGATGCAAACCAATGCTAATCCCTTTTTCTAAACCAATAAGCGTAAAAACTCCCAAACCAATAGTGTCAAAAAGGAACAATGATTTACGCAACTTATCGAATCTTTTTCTAAAAAGAATCGCCAAAATATAGCCAATGAAAATCACATAAACATAGTTGAGATTGAGCATCCAACCCACGGGAGTTTTACCAATAAGAACATCTCTTAACGTACCGCCGCCTACCGCAGTAACAAAGGCAATAATCAATATTCCAAAAGGATCCAATCGTTTATTCATTGCCGTAAGTGCTCCCGATAAAGCAAAAGCCATAGTCCCAATAATATCTAGTAAATAAAACATGTTGCTCTTATTCGTTTACTCTTAAACAATGTTGTTTCTTTTTGAAGAAAACAAAATTAAAGAAATACTTATTAAATAAATGCAGTATTCTTTAAATATCCTAATTCAAGTTTAATCTAAGTAATACTCTGTGTATATTTGTCATTAAAAAAAAGCTTGAAACAAATTACTTCCATACAGAATCCGTATATCAAATCCTTGGTTTTATTACAGGAAAAAGCCAAAGCTCGAAAGCAAACGGGCACTTTTTTGATTGAAGGACAACGAGAAATAAGCATTGCAATAAAAGGAGGCTACGAAATTGAAACCTTATTATTTGTTCCTGAAATTTGTTCGGAAAGCCAAACCAAGCAATTGGCTCCAAATGCAGATTTAATCGAAATTACTTCCGCCGTTTATGAAAAACTAGCTTACAGAGATTCTACAGAAGGTGTCTTGGCTGTAGCAAAAACCAAATCGACATTGTTATCGGATTTAAAACTTTCCGAAAACCCATTGATTTTGGTGGCAGAAGCTCCTGAAAAACCAGGCAACATTGGCGCATTGTTGAGAACCGCTGATGCTGCTAATTTGGATGCCGTAATCATTGCCAACCCCAAAAGCGATTTATACAATCCAAACATCGTTCGTTCGAGCGTAGGTTGCTTGTTTACCAACCAAATCGCCACTGGAAGTACGGCGGAAATTATTGCCTTTTTGAATGAAAGAAATATTAGTTTCTATTGTGCTACTTTACAAAATTCCAATAGCTATCATCTTGAAAATTACACGACTCCAACCGCTTTGGTAGTGGGAACAGAAGCAACAGGATTGACTCAAGAATGGCGCGATGCGGCCACACAAAATATTATTATCCCGATGCAGGGCGAAATTGATTCGATGAACGTTTCGGTTGCCGCGGCTATTTTGATTTTCGAAGCCAAAAGACAAAGAGGGTTTTAGATTTTAGAATCTAGATTTTAGATTTTTGTAAGTTGAATAAAAATACTATAAATAACCAATAATGAAAAAACAGTATTTCTCTCTACTGCTGCTATTAGCAACCAGTTTTACCACTTTTGCACAAATTACCGAGGAGCAAATTGATCAAGTTACCGAGAAAGCCATTCAAACCTTTAATGTGCCTGGGATTGCCGTAGCGGTAGTAAAAGATGGCAAAGTAATTCATTCCAAAGGATATGGCGTAAAATCAATTTTGACCAAAGAAAAAGTAGATGGCAACACCTTATTCGGGATTGCTTCAAATAGTAAAGCCTTTACCACAGCCGCATTAGCTATGCTGGTTGAAGAAGGAAAACTACAATGGGACGATAAAGTAATTCAGTATTTGCCCAATTTCAAAATGTACAATGACTATGTTACCAACGAATTTACCATTCGAGATTTAGTAACGCATCGAAGTGGATTAGGACTTGGCGCAGGTGATTTAATGATTTGGCCTGACGGAAGCGATTTCACTTCAAAAGATATAATCGAAAATTTACAGTATTTAAAACCTGTTTCTGGCTTTAGAACCAAATTTGATTATGACAATCTTTTGTACATCGTGGCTGGGGAAATTATTCACAAAGTAAGTCAACTGAGTTGGGCTGACTTTGTTGAACAACGTATGATGAAACCACTTGAGATGAACCATAGTGTCGCTTCATACAAAAGGTTAAAAGACACTACAAACGTCATTGCTCCACACGTTCCTGTAAACGGTCAATTAAAAGTAATCAAGCCTTATACCAATCAACTTTTTGATGGAGCGGCAGGCATCTACTCTAGCGTAAATGACTTGAGTAAATGGGTACTTTTGCAACTCAACAAAGGAAAATACGGACCAGAAAACAAAGCTTTATTCTCTGAAGCGCAGCAAAATGAAATGTGGCAATTGCAAACCATCATTCCAGCAACCACTCGCCCACCCTACAACACCCACTTCAATGGTTACGGATTGGGCTGGTTTTTGAATGATGTTAAAGGATATAAACAAGTTTCGCACACAGGAGGTTTAGAAGGAAATGTCACTCAAGTCACTTTGCTTCCAGAACTACAATTAGGGATAGTTGTTCTGACCAATCAACAAGAAGGTGCCGCTTTTTCAGCGATAACTAATACGATTAAAGATAGTTATCTAGGTATTCCTGCTCAAGATTATGTAACGCTGTATCATAATCGAATCAAAGCCAATGTCGCTACTGCCGACAAAGTGACCGAAGAAGTTTGGGCAACTGTTGCTAAAAACAAAAAAGACAAAGTAAAAACTGATTGGAAATCTATTATTGGAACCTATAAAGACAATTGGTTTGGTGCTATTGAACTTTCAGAAAAGAAAGGAAAAATTTATTTTCAATCGAAACGCTCTCCACAATTAGCTGGCGAAGTTTTCTTTTACAAATCAGGCAATCTTGTGGTGAAATGGAACAATGCATTTTTCAATGCTGATGCCCATTTATTCCTAGAAAATGATACTTCAGGAAAAACGATTGGCATCAAAATGAAACCAATTTCAGACTTAACTGATTTTAGTTATGATTTTCAAGACTTAGACTTAAAAAGAGTCAACTAGTCGCCAACAAATATTTTATTTTTGTCCGATAAAAAATGATTGTATTTTTTTATCGGACAAATTACTTTTAAAAGCTCTTAAATAAACTTTAATAGTCAATTTTACCTTGCGAATCTGGTATTTATTACTTAGCTTTAAAAATTGAACCATGCCGTTATGACAGAATTAGAAATAGAAAAAGAAAACAAAGCGATTGCGCACGAGTATAAAGAATTGTTGCGTATTAGCTACCAAACCTTAACACCTGCCGATAAAAAACTGATTCGAAAAGCCTTTGATGTAGCCGTTGATGCTCACAAAGATCAACGAAGAAAATCAGGAGAGGCTTATATTTTCCACCCCATTGCTGTGGCCAAAATTGTAGCTTCTGAAATTGGTTTAGGTGCTACCTCTATTGCTGCTGCATTGCTTCATGACGTAGTAGAAGATACTCCCATTACTGTACACGACATTGAAAAACTTTTTAATCCAAAAGTAGCACAATTGGTAGAAGGACTTACCAAAATTTCTTTGGTTCAAAAAGACCTAAACGCCTCCATTCAAGCTGAGAATTTTAGAAAAATGATTCTTACTTTGAATGATGATGTCCGAGTAATCTTAATTAAACTTGCCGATCGTTTGCACAATATGCAAACTATGGATTCGATGCGCGAAGACAAGCAAACCAAAATCGCTTCCGAAACACTCTATATTTACGCACCATTAGCGCATCGATTAGGGCTATACAATATCAAAACCAAGTTAGAGGATTTGGGATTGAAATATACAGAACCCGAGATTTATAATGAAATTGTAAGCAAAATCAAAGAAACCAAAGAAGAACAAGACGCTTATATTAATGATATTTCTGAAGTACTAAAAAATTCTTTAAACAAAGAAGAAATTAACTACATCATCAAAGGAAGACCTAAATCTATCTATTCTATTCGGAGAAAAATGAGGGCTCAAAATGTAAGCTTTGACGAGGTCTACGATAAATTTGCCCTTCGCATTGTTTACAAATCAGAACCCAACGAAGAAAAGTTTTTGGCTTGGAAAATCTATTCCATTGTTACCGACCATTACAGACCAAGCCCAAGTCGATTGAGAGATTGGATTTCGTCTCCAAAATCTACAGGTTACGAAGCCTTGCATATAACGGTCATGGGACCAAGAGGTCGCTGGGTAGAAGTACAAGTACGAAGCGAGCGAATGGATGAAATTGCGGAAAAAGGGTATGCCGCTCATTATAAATACAAAAACGGGGCTACCGAAGAGAGCGGTTTGGATGTTTGGCTGAACTTACTGAGAGAAGCTTTAGAAAATTCAGAAACGAATGCCGTAGATTTTGTAGAAGATTTCAAAATGAATCTCTATTCTAAGGAGATTTTTGTGTTTACTCCAAAGGGAGAAATCAAATCGCTTCCTAAAGGTGCCACCTCGTTGGATTTTGCCTTTAGTATTCACTCAGAACTAGGAATTAGAACCCGAGGAACTCGCGTTAACGGCAAACTAGTTCCACTAAATTATGAACTCAAAAGTGGTGATCAAATTGAAGTAATCACTTCACAATATCAAAAACCAACCGCTAACTGGCTGGACTATGTGACCACTTCAAGGGCAAAAACAAAAATTAAAAACGTTCTCAACGAAAACACTAAAAAAATTGGTGAAGAAGGAAAAGAAATTCTTACCCGTAAGTTAAAACACCTAAAAATCAACTTGAACGAATCTGTTACCAATGAGTTAGTAAATTTCTTCAAACTAAAAACCAGTTTGGATTTGTATTATAGAATAGGAATTGGTGCAATTGAAAATCAGCAATTGAAAGACTTTGCTGCTAAAAAAAGTAATACCATCATCAATTTCTTCAAGAATAAAATCAAACGTAATCAAAAAAACACGGCGGATATTGACATTCACAAACCAGAAATAAATACTAATTATGATTTACTAGTTTTTGGTACTGAGCATGACAAATTAGACTACAAATTGGCACCATGCTGTAACCCAATTCCAGGAGACGATGTTTTTGGTTTTATTACTATCAACGAAGGGATTAAAGTACACAAAAAAGATTGCCCTAATGCCATAGGAATGCAATCTAACTATGCATACCGTATCATGAGTGCCAAATGGATCGATTCTACGCAAGAAGAGTTCAAGGCGCTACTAGACATTACCGGAATGGACGTACTAGGATTGACCAACCAACTCACTAAAGTTATTTCAAACAATATGCATGTCAACATACAAAGTATTTCTTTGAGTACCAATGCAGGTCTTTTTCATGGTCAAGTAGCGGTAATTGTTCAGAACAATACGATTCTCAAAAAAATGATCAATAACATCAAAAAAATCGACGGAATAGAAAAAGTAACTAGAGTCTATAACACATAATTTTCTTTTGAAGAACATTTAATCACAAACTTTAAAACTAGGGCCTTTAATCTTTAAACAAAATAATTTATCTTTGCCAGATATGACACTCATCTCCACAGAAAACAATAAAAATCAAGAAATTGTAAAAAATGTTTTTACAATGTATCTTGAGAATAAAGGACACAGAAAAACGCCCGAACGTTATGCTATCCTTCAAGAAATCTACGATAGTGAAGAACATTTTGATATCGAAAATTTGTACATCAAAATGAAAAACAAAAACTATCGTGTGAGCCGAGCAACATTATACAATACAATTGAATTGCTATTAGATTGTGCGTTGGTGCGTAAACATCAGTTTGGACAAAATCAGGCGCATTACGAAAAATCATATTTTGATAAACAACACGATCACATCATCATGACCGATACTGGAGAAGTAATCGAGTTTTGCGACCCAAGAATACAAACTATCAAAAAAACAATTGAAGAAATTTTTGATATAGAAATCACCAACCACTCGTTGTACTTATATGGCAACAAAAAGAAAACAGAATAATTTTTTATAGACTAAAGAAGACTGGACAACACAAGCGTTGTCCAATTCTATTTATTTAACAACAAACAATACACATAATGACCGTAGATTTATTATTAGGATTACAATGGGGAGATGAAGGGAAAGGAAAAATCGTAGACGTACTGACCTCAAATTATGATATCATTGCACGTTTTCAAGGGGGACCAAATGCTGGACACACCTTAGAATTTGATGGAATTAAACACGTTTTGAGAACCATTCCTTCTGGTATTTTTCATAAAAAGGCAGTAAACATCATTGGAAATGGCGTTGTAATTGACCCTGTTGTTTTTCAAAAAGAAATTGAAGGTCTTCAAAAATTTGATATTGATATCAAAAGTAAATTAATCATTTCTAGAAAAGCTCATTTAATTTTACCTACTCACCGTTTGCTTGATGCGGCTTCTGAAGCGGCAAAAGGAAAAGCGAAAATTGGTTCTACTTTAAAAGGAATTGGTCCAACTTACATGGATAAAACAGGTAGAAACGGCCTTCGTGTTGGTGATATCGAATTAGAAGATTTCGCAGATCGTTACAGAGCTTTGGCAGACAAACACGAAGAAATGATTAAATTCTATGATGTAGCGATTCAGTACAATTTGGCAGAAATGGAAACTGAATTCTTTGAAGCCATCGAAGAATTGAAAAAATTAGATTTTATTGATAGTGAAGAATATTTACACCAAGCACAAAAAGCAGGAAAATCTATTTTGTGTGAAGGGGCTCAAGGCTCTCTATTAGATGTTGATTTTGGAACCTATCCATTTGTTACTTCTTCTAATACAACTGCTGCTGGTGCTTGTACAGGTTTAGGAATTGCACCAAACAAAATCAAAGAAGTATACGGAATTTTCAAAGCTTACGTTACTCGCGTAGGTAGCGGACCTTTCCCAACTGAATTATTTGATGAAGACGGAGCTACTATGGCTAGAATTGGTAACGAATTTGGTTCTGTAACTGGAAGACAAAGACGTTGTGGTTGGTTAGATTTAGTAGCGCTAAAATATGCCGTTCAAGTCAATGGAGTAACCCAATTGATGATGATGAAGGGCGACGTGCTTTCTGGATTTAAAACACTAAAAGTATGTACCGCTTATGAATACAAAGGAGAAGAGATCACTCATTTTCCATATAATATCGAACCTGAAAACGTAACTCCTGTTTACCAAGAATTTAAAGGATGGGCACAAGATTTGACAGGAATGACCACTTATGAGGAATTACCTAAAGAACTAAAAGAATACATCGAGTTTATAGAAAAAGAAGTAGAAGTACCTATCAAAATAGTATCTGTTGGACCAGACAGAAAGCAAACTATTTTGAAATAGAAACCAAACGCTCTGAGTATTTCAGAGCGTTTTTTATTCCGTCTAATAATTAATAACATGAAAAAAAAGTTGTCTATTTTCCTTCTGATTCTAATTCTTTTTTCTTGTAAAAAAGACGAGATAGAAACTCCCATAAATAGTACTACAAAATACAGTACATTGGAGGCAAAGCTTCTAATGAACCAGAAGCCTATACAACTTATTGGTGTAAATGCTTTTCATGTTTTTGGTGTGGGAAGTACAGATATGAATACTTGGAAAATAGACATAATTCGAGAATTTATTGGCAATATAAAAGAGACTCCATTAACGGGTAGCCCGATAAAAGATGCTACAGGAGCGTATTTATATTCGCTCGAAAATATCATAGCAGATAATAGAGCCAATAAAAGAGTCACCATTATCTGTGCTTTTGGTTGGGATGGGACCCCAAACACAGCTTTTACAGGAAGAAGCCCGCAACAGACAAATTGGTGGCAAGAATACAAGACGCGATTAAAAGAATGGGCAACTTACCTAAAAGACCAACCCGATGTATGGATTGAAGTATGGAATGAACCCTACCGATACGACAGAGCAGATGGCTATACCGACCAAATTTGGCTACAAGACATGAATGAATTAGTAGCCATTATTCGGTCTACAGGAAATCAAAACATTGTCGTTGTGCCTTGCGCTGAACAAGGGCAAGACGAAAGTGTATTACTAAATAAAGGCAATGAATTTCTTAATGGAAAATCTAATATATTATTTGATATTCATGCGTATGAAAAATGGCTTTTGGACAGCAATAGTTCTGTTGAAAATCGTTTGAATCAATTGAGAAATAAAAACATTCCGATAATTATAGGAGAAATAGCGCCTATGAATGCTGGAGTTTTAATGAATCCAAAAACATTTTTAGATACTATGTTTGACCATGGACTATCTATATGTGCTTGGGTTTGGAAAAAAGACGGAAACGACATAGACGCCTTATTAACAACAACTGGAGAACCAAACAACAATAACAATAATAATTGGGGAACAACATTCAAAGATCTAACCGATAGAAGTAGAAAACCATAAAAGCTATGCCAAATCCGAAATACAAAATCCAAAAGACCGAATTACTATCCGACAATTGGTATATTTTGAACAGGGTCACTGTTGATTATCAAAAAAAAGATGGTACATGGGACACTCAAAAAAGGGAGGTATACGACAGAGGCAACGGCGCCGCCATTTTATTGTACAACACGCACAAAGGGACTGTTGTTTTAACCCGCCAATTCCGATTGCCGACCTATATAAATGGCAATAAAACGGGCTTACTGATTGAAGTCTGTGCTGGTTTACTTGACGAAGATGATCCTGTAGCTTGTATCATTCGTGAAACCGAAGAGGAAACTGGGTATCGCCTTTCATCGGTGCGAAAAGTATTCGAATCGTATATGTCACCTGGAGCCGTAACTGAGATTTTATATTTTTTTGTTGGCGAATACGATGCAAGCATGAAAGTAAGTTCTGGTGGTGGATTAGACCAAGAACATGAAGAAATTGAGGTTATTGAAATTCCGTTTGAACAAGCGTACTTGATGATTGAAACTGGCGAAATTAAAGATGCCAAAACAATTATGCTCTTGCAATATGCCAAAATCAACCAACTGATTCCACATACTACAAGACTGGCTGATGATTACATTAATGAGTAATTTTGATTTTTTCTTTTTTATCTAAAAGCCTTTTGCTCCTGACTAGCCCCGATAGGAACGGCATCCTCCTGACTTGTGATCGAACAAGACAGGAGATATAGTGGATAGTGGGAAACCTGCCTCCCGAAAAAAATAACTGTTTCGCTCCTAAAAGATCAAATATTTTGCGCTAAAAAGTACCAAAAAAGCAAGGTAAAAAAGGAAATAGGAATCCCAAAAGCTATCATCATACTGCATAATTTTGGTTTTAATCCGTGGCTTGCGGCCAAAATACAACCCGTTATCATAGGCGCCATAGCGGATTCTAACAACGCTACTTGAATGACCTCTGAACGTTGCTGTAAGATAACGACATACAACAAAAACAGAAACGCTGGAGCGATAAGTAATTTATAAAAAAGTCCTAGTTGCAAAAAAGTCCAATGCTTGCTTTTGCTATCAAATTGTAACTGCAATCCCACCGAAAGCAGTGCCAAAGGCGTGACACCTGCGCCAATTATTTTGAGCCCTTGTTGAAAAAAAGCAGGTAATTCGTATTCGTAAGTATTCATCAAGCAAGCGATGACAAAGGTTATAAAAGGCGGAAAAAAAGCTATTTTTTTGACAATTTGTAGACCAGTTGTTTGCCCTTTGGAATACATCGTTGCGACCAATATTCCTAAAGTAGACAGTACCACAAAGGATCCTGGCTGATCGACTAAGATGGCGGTTTTCATTCCGCTCTCGCCATAGAGTGCCGTAATAATGGGGAATCCGAGAAAGGATGTATTGCTGAGACCGCTACAAATGATTAAGCAACCAGTGAGTTTTCGTGACCAGCCAAAATGTTTACCAAGAAGCGCAAACACCAACCAAGATAAGAGAAAAATAATCCAAGCGACTAGAATTGGATACAACAATTGAGCATTCCATTGGATTTTTGGAATGTAATACAAGGCCAAAGCCGGAAGACAGATTTGAATAACTATCCAGTTGAGTTTTTTCGGAGTTGTTTTTGGGATAACAGCAACGCGTTGAAGCACTATACCGAGTACCAAAAAAACAACAATAAGAATAAAATTAATCATAAGGCTTGTTATTCAAGAGCAGTCAAAAAGTTGTTCCCCAAAAATACAATTAAAATTATTTTAATATTCACGCAAACCCGTAAGTTTTATTTAATTTTACTCTCAAAACAATTTTATCTTGGCCAATACGAATCAAAAAAAATCAGCGCTTCACGAAATTCCGGGTATTTCATCACCCGAAAATGTTAGCAATGTAGCGGCTCACAGCATTCAATCGTTTCGAAAAAAAACACCTACTCCTGCTGAATTAGTTGAAGGGATTTTGGCTGGCAATATTACCGCTTTGAGCCGTGCCATTACACTAGTAGAAAGCACCAATCCCAAGCATTTGAGTCAAGCCAACGAAGTCATCAATTCGTGTTTGTCGTACGTAAAAGAATCCGTTAGAATAGGTATTACAGGAGTTCCTGGTGTTGGAAAAAGCACTTTTATTGAAGCCTTTGGAAAACACTTAACGAGTTTAGGTAGAAAAGTGGCTGTTCTCGCTGTCGACCCTAGCAGCACCATTTCGCACGGAAGTATTTTGGGCGACAAAACCCGAATGGAAGAATTGGTTAAAGATAAAAATGCTTTTATTCGACCTTCGGCATCTGGGGAAACCTTGGGCGGTGTGGCGCGAAAAACCAGAGAAACCATCACCTTGTGCGAAGCTTTTGGTTTCGACACCATTATCATTGAGACGGTAGGTGTTGGTCAGAGTGAAACCGCGGTGCATAGTATGGTCGACTTTTTTTTATTACTAAAAATTGCCGGAGCAGGTGATGAATTACAAGGCATTAAACGAGGCATTATGGAAATGGCCGATGCCATAGTCATCAACAAAGCGGATGGTGACAATATCCGAAAATCAAATTTGGCAAAAGTGGAATTCAACCGAGCCTTACATCTTTTTCCAACCAAAAAATCGGGTTGGACACCAACTACAGCCACTTGCAGTGCTATAACAAAAGAAGGAATTCCAGCTATTTGGGAAACCATTTTACACTACATAAAAAACACTCAAAGTAATCAGTATTTTTTTGAAAAAAGAGCTACACAAAACCAGTATTGGATGCTCGAAACCATCAATGAGTATTTGAAAAACAATTTTTATAATCATCCAGAAATAGTTCCGCTATTAGAAAAAAATAAAGAAGCCGTGGCTCAAAATGCCCTTTCACCATTTGCTGCTGCACAGGTTATTTTGGATACATACTTCAAAAAATAAAGGAATCCATTTTGACATGAATTCCCTTAAAAGCTATATTTGCTAAAATTATTCCTCTTCGAATCTTTCTATTTCGCGATCGTAAAACGCATTCGCTTGTTCGATTAAACCTTCCATTTCGGCGTTCAATTCGGCTTCGTCTAGATCTTCTGGCTCTTCTAAAAACTCTACCTCATCATCTTTAAGATTAATGATAAATCGAGGATAATCCATATGAATGATAAAGATATCGTCTGGAAAGTCAGTATTGTCGCCTAGTAAAAATTTTGGTAATTCCATTTTTGCTTGTTGTTTATTGTTTGTTGTCTATTGACTTTATTTTACTTCGAAGCTATTCAAAGCTTATAACTATTTTACAAATTTAATCATTCAGTCCTTAACAGTTGACCGATTAATCAAATAACCGATTAACCAAAAACTATCTATCTGAAAGAATCACAGGTGCACTTCCTTTCCCCATAAAAATAATTTTGGTATTGGGTGAAGTAGCAATATCTTTCTGTGCTTTAATTTGTTCGTACTGCAATTGTTTATCGGTCAGTCCCAAAGAAATAATGCGTTGATAATCTGCGATACCCTGAGCTTCTACCCTTTTACGTTCCGCTTCTTGCTTTTCCTTTTGCAAAACAAAGGTCATTTTTTGAGCATCTTGTTCAGCATTAATTTTACTTTCGATGGTTTTCTTTACGGATTCTGGCAAATTGATGTTTCGAATCAACAATTGCTCTAGCACCAATCCTCTAGCTTTAAAATCGGCTTCAATACTTTTGAAAATACGTTGTTGAAATTCATTTCTTTTAGTCGAATACAAGGCCACTGCATCATAATAAACAGCATTGTCACGAATACGGGTTCTAGTTACTGGACGTACAATTTTATCGGTGTAGCTTTCTCCAATTCCTTTCAAAATTTTAGGTGCTTCATTTGGGACTACACGATACAAAACCGTTAAGTCTATGACTACTTCCAAACCATCATTAGATAATACTCTAATAGCATCATCACCTTCTTGAGCCCCTTCGCTATGAACGGCTGACATGGTATAATTTTGTGTTTGCACATCAAAAACAGTAATATCCAACAGTGGGTTCACAACATGAAGCCCACTTTCTAAAACGTCGGGCTGTACACTACCGTAAAGCGATTTTACGCCCACTTTACCCGCGTCGATTTGCTTGAACATCGAAGAAAAAACTCCGATTAGTAGTAATAAAACACCAATAATTTTTAAAAGATTAGAAAATTTAGATAAAGGATTAGCGTTGTTGTTTACAGTAAAACTAACGACTAACAAAATTATTCCGAGAATAATAAATACTATCATTTTTTTTGGATTTAATTGATATGCTTATTATACGAGGAAATAAAACAGAAGTTACATTTATAAGAAAAACTTTATTCAGCTGTGTTCAAAAGAACTAGTTTTTTGGTCAATTGAGAAAATCGAATGTATAAAAATAGTGCCGCAGCCGTTAATCCCGCCAATAATCCAATCCAAATTCCTACCGCCTCTAAATCTGTATATTTTCCTAAGTAAAAGGATACTGGAAACCCAACAATCCAATAGGCTACAAAAGTAATGTACATTGGAATCTTCACATCTTGAAGCCCTCTCAAAGCTCCCAAAACCACAACCTGAATACCATCTGAAATTTGAAAAACTGCTGCAACCAACAACAATTTAGCCGTTATCATTATAATTTCATTGTTATCCGCCAATTGAGAAACATCGGCAGTATTCAAGAATAAATGTGGCAAATAATTATGAAAGACAATAAATAAAATGGCAAATAGCGATTCAATAAGGATTGCCAATAAAAAAATAGAACGTGCTACAACAATTAGTCCTTTAAAATCGCCCGCTCCCTTGGCGTGACCAACTCGAATCATTGCTGTTACATTCAATCCCATTGCTACCATAAAAGTAGAGGAAGCTAAAATTAAAGCAATTTGATTGGCCGCTTGATTATTTTTACCCAAGGTTCCTGAAAGCCAAATCGCTGCTGTAAATAAAGTAACCTCGAACATCATTTGCATCGCTGATGGCAAACCTAGATTGATGATTTTTTTTAAAATCGTTTTTTTGATTTCTTTGAACGTAAAATTTTCAAAATAGCGTTTCATTATGGCATTCTGTTTCATAATGTAATGCATAAAAATCACCATCAAAATTCTAGAAATAACTGTTCCTAAAGCTGCTCCTATGATTCCCAACTTAGGAAAAAACCAAACGCCATAAATCAAGACATAGTTAAAAAACACATGCACCACATTAGCAAAAAATATGGCATACATAGAATATTTGGTCTGCGATAATCCATCGGCAAATTGCTTGTACCCTTGATAAATGATTACAGGAATCAATGAAAAAGCAACCCAATCAATATATGGCCCTGCCAAAACAACAACCGTTTCGGGCTGATTCATAAAATACATTAGTTGCTTGGACAATACGGTCAAAACAAACAAGACAACCCCCAAAATAGTACATAACAACAAGCCGTGATGAAAAGTCGTTCGGATTTTTTTGGTGTTTTGTTCTGCATCTGCTTCTGCTATCAATGGAGTAATAGCTGTAGAAAAACCAATACCTACAGAGAGCGCCAAAAAAATAAAACTATTACCTAAAGAAACCGCTGCCAATTCAGTAGATCCCAAATTACCTACCATATAATTGTCTACAATACCAATTAAAGTATGTCCCAGCATCCCTAAAACAACGGGATAAGCCAATTTTATATTCTGCGAAAACTCTTTGGTATACTGTGACAAGTTCATTATAGTGCTTTTTAGGTCGGCAAAGGTAATCAGAAGAAATTGATTCTTTGAATAGAACTATGTTTAAAAAAATCATTTTTTAAACTTTACAATCGACCTTGAATAGAGCGCTACTAACCAAACAATTTTCTTAATTTCTCTTATCGGTAAGGGTTTTCATAAAAGCAATTAACTGCTTCTTTTCCTTATCAGAAAGCAGTAATTGATCTTCAGGTAAGGTTTGATTGGGCACTTTAAATCCAAGGCCAATTCCACCACCTTTGTTATAAAAATCAATGACTTCTTCTAAAGTTTTAAAAACACCATTATGCATATACGGAGCCGTTAACTCAATATTTCTGATGGTCGGTGTTTTAAAAGAATTTCTATGAATTTCGGCTTGGGTCAATTCATATTTTCCTAAATCGGCATCTAAATAATTATGCCTATTGGGTACTCCTAAAATTTCGCTTTCTGTTTTCATAAAATTAGGTGGGACTGTCCCGTTGGTTAAAGGAATAAAATGGCAAGTAGCGCATTTAGCTTTACCTGCAAATAAATTAAAACCTGCTTTCTCGTCTGTCGAAAATTCGACTTCGTCACGCATGTATTCATCAAACTTTGAATTGTATTGGCTCAAAGAACGAACGTAGGAAGCCAAGGCATTTTTGATTCCGAATTCGTTGATCTCATTTTTAGGAAATGCTTTTTTAAATTCGGCTACATACTTTTTATCTTTTTGCAAGGCTTTCACTGATTTTTCAAGGGAACCGTGCATTTCTATTTCGTTTGTAATGACAGCCACAGCTTGATCTTCGAGGTAACTTACTTTGGAATCATAGAAGAAAGCACGTTGGAAAGCGATGTTCATCAAAGTGGGTGTGTTTCGCTTTACTTTAGTTTTGCCGTCTAAGGAAATCGTTTGTTCTAAACCATCTGTAAAAGCAAGATCAGAATGGTGACAAGAAGCACAAGAACGCGTATTATTGCCCGACAAAATAGGGTCATTGAATAACTTTTTTCCTAAGGCAATTTTTTCTGGAGTGGTTTTATAATCAGGAAAACCATTAAAGGCTTCTATATCAAAAGCGTCTTTGTCAAAAAGGGTTTGAGCTGTGGTTTTTAAGCCTCTAGTTTCTTCTGGAAACGGAATAGAAGCGTTTTTTTGAAATGCAAAAAGTTGCTTGCTCAATGGGTTTGCTACGGTTTTAATAAAATAAGCACGATCAAAAGAAGCAAAATCAATATGTGTATCTAAATACTTTTTACCCTTGCTTAGCGTGGCTATTATAGCTTTATAATTTTTTGAGTTATTATTCTCATAAAGTGAGACTACCTTTTCGATGCTTTCCAATACTACTTTGGCCTCAGGAAGCGAATGCAAAGCCAGTGGAGAATCAAAACCTGTGATACCAAGGCTTATCATTCTAAAAATTTCTAAACGCAAAGCATCAAAAATAAAAGAATCAGTTAAAGTAGTTTGCTCCGAAACTTTTTGCAAGCGATTCAAATTAGATCTCAATACTCCTAATTCCACTTCTAAATCAGATTTGGTCAATGTGTCGTATTTTGGAAATAGGAATTCTTCTACCACTTGAAATCCTTCAGGAGGAACCGTTATCCCATCATTTTCTTCAAACTCAGGAATCGCAGGGCCATTAATAGACTTAGACACTGCGGGATAATAATACTCACTCATCCATTCCATTTTTTTATAACTATTTCTAGCCTTTAAAAATTGGTTTTGAATCGTTGAAAGCTTAGCATCTGAAGCTACTAAAGCTTTTAATTGATCGACCTCTTGAATTAATTCAGTTACATTCTTAGCGAAATTTAAAGCAATGATGTCATGATTAGATTCTTTTTTTCCACAAGAGAAAAAAGAGCATAATAACAATAAGAAAAAATATTTTTTCATAAAAAACTAAGGTGTTGATTTGAGAGTATTGCCCCCTATTTACATTGTTCTGTCCTTTTTAGTAGTACTCCCAAAAGATGATTCGATAAAAAACTAAAACCACGATTGCAAGTTTGCAATCGTGGTCAAGTACATCGAAAGCATGTATTATCTAGCTAAACCTTTAATTACAAGTATTTGGCTCGCTTGATTTTCGGTAGGACGTTTTGTTCCTCCATCTACTCCTTTGTATTTATCAGCTCTCCATGTATGTGGTTGTACCGACAATAAAAAAGTATCCGCAACGCCAACTTGTTCAGAAACATCAATCATTGCACCATATTCCCAGCTACCAAATTTTGAAGCACCACCCACATTATAAGTAGCTGCATCTGTTGCTGTACGACGGTGATCTAATTCAAAAACTACTTTTAGTTGTTTGGTTGCTATATTGTATTGATAGATATAAGCATCGTGTGTTTCATCTCCATAACCATTAGAATCTTCTTGAACATATACATAATTAGTAGTCACACAAATGTTATCAGGATTTTGAAACTTACCTGCCACACCGTTACGATCATCACCATCTAAAATAACTTCTAAGTTTCCTTTCAAAGGATCTTTTTCGTCTAAATTTAGTTTGTACACACGACCATATTTCGTTCTAGAAGCATCTGCGTTTGCTCCTGTAGTGTTTTGTCCGGTTACATTAAAATAGATTTCTCTTGTTCCTTCAACACTTCCTTTTTTGTAATCTAAGTCTTCTACTCTTCCAAATTTCAACGCTTTCAATGTATTTACTGAAGCATTGATGGCAGTACCCGTCAAACTTTTATGATTTTCAATTTTAACAAATGAAACAGGATATTTTTGATTTACAGCAATATCTTTTTCTCTTTGATTCTCATCATTTCGTTTCATCATGTACAAAGAACCGTTTTGTAAATCTCCTACTTTGTCCGCTACGTACATAAACACTTGTCCTCCATAAGTATCAGAATCGTCATCACCTAATAAAATAACTGTTTTACCAGGATACGCTTTAGCATTTAAAGGCACCGCATTTTCAGCATTTAATCTTCCTAACGCTTCTAAACCTCTGTTTTTAGAAGCTTCTGCTATGCTTGCAAAAGGATCCAAACCATGCGTAAGAGATTCCTCTCCTGACTCTCCTGAAGTTAAAAATATAGGTCCAAAACCATGCTCTGCTGGGGTAGCCATTGTAGCACTACACAATCTCCAAAATCCACCATCTGAGTTCAATAAATACTCCCCTTTAACTGGTTTAAAAGTTTTATCAAGAGTAACTCTCGAAACTGCAAAATTGTCTTCATGATTCACTAAAAAAGTAAAAGTCCCATCGGCATTTTTTAATAAACCTGTTCCATCTGCTGAACCTCCGAAAACAAATTTTGAACTTTCTGGCAATACATCATCAGAAGATATTAATGAAAATAATTCAATGCTTTCAAATCCTGACATTTTCTTCATTAAAGAAGGAGTAACCGATTGATTTTTTAAAACAACAGCCGTTGTTTCTTTTGGTTCATTAGTATCATTCTCACAAGAAACAAGGGAGATAACACACAATAATGGTAAAATTAGTTTTTTCATTGTTTTTGTTTTTTTATACAGACAAAATAAGAGCATGAATTTAAACACACTGTCACTATAGGATTAAGAAACAGCTATCAATACGTAAGATTTTAAATTATAATTTAATCTAAAATTTACAAAGTAACAATAAGTACATATTGGGTTTAAATTGAATTAACAATAAGAAGCCAAACCATAACTAGCTTTCTCAAAAAAGAATAAAAAGAAACCTCTAAAGTCCGCTTGAACGGAAAGATTCTGCCAACAAATCACTACTTTAGTTGATTTTTAATTCATCTTGATTCCCCACTTTATTGGAATATTGATACAAATTTTATACTATAATGGAAAAATTCACACTCGAACTTTTATTTCAAATCATAGGAATTGGTTCTGCTTCTGGTCTTATTTACAAATCGCCTTCCTTATATGTTATTGGTGACAACAGCGGCTATTTATACGAATACAATATGGAAGCCAAAGACTTACAGCAACACGCTATCATTGAAAACGCCAGCGTAAATATTGCCAAAAAAGATAAACCCGATTTTGAAGCCATAACGAGTTTTGATGACAAGTTGTATGTTTTTGGTTCCGGTTCTACTCCGAAACGCAACAAAATGGTAGAAATTAATACAACCGAAAAAGAGATTAAAACCAACGATTTGACGGATTTGTATGGCGTGATGCAAAGCTTTGGTCAAATTAAAGCCGATGATTTTAATCTGGAAGGGGCCATTTATACTGGAAAAGAATGGATGCTTTTTAATCGGGGGAACGGGAAAAAGAGCAAAAATGTGATTTTTACGATTTTTGGCAAGAACTTGATTAATGAATTCAATATGATTAGCAACGAATATAAGTTGCCTAAAATTAATGGCGTGCGTAGCAGTTTTACCGATGCCGTTTTGATTGATGCTAAAATTTATTTTTTGGCTACCGCCGAAGATACACAATCGACGTATAATGATGGAGAAGTAAAGGGCAGCTTGATTGGTGTAATAGATGTAGCAACAATGAAACTAGAATTTACACAAAAAATAAGCGATACCCATAAATTTGAAGGCCTTTCCCTCTATCAAAATTCGGACAAAACAGTAGCGTTTTTGTTATGCGAAGACAAAGACTCGGAGGTGTTGGAAACGAATATTTATAAATTAGTACTTGACAAGAGTACCCTTTAAGTAACAAATTTGATTGCTTCCAAAAAAAACACTATGTAGGCTCATAGCCCCGATGGAAGTGGCATCCTTTTTTATAGCTGACAGGTTTTTGGACCTGACAGTTATAAAAAAGATATAACGTACAGCGGGAATCCTGCTAACCAGAAAGCCTAGTGTTGGCGCTCCTTCATTCATTTTTAAAACTAGAATTCCTGATGATTGTAGTAAAAAAAGAATGTTTTTTTGATAGGCTTCCCAACCTTTTTGATTTTTAATCGCTCTTTAGTAATAAAGACATCAATTGTGATAAACGAAACCCTACTCTCTAACTGCAAAAAAATGCACCGTGATGCTCAGCGACAGGTGTATGAGTATATGGCGCCTAAGCTGTATCGCACTTGCAAGCGCTATCTTAAAAAGGAGGAAGATATTGAAGAAGTTTTGGCCGACGCTTTTTATACTATTTTCACCAAAATAGACAAATTGAAAGAGGTGCTGGCTTTTGAGGCTTGGTGCCGAAAAATAACGGTGAATCACTGTTTAGCAGCAATTAAAAAAAGTACCAATTTTAATATGTATTTGGATGATGTGAAATTGCTTTCGCAACCTTTTACTGAAGAAATCACAGCGCTTGAAGAAGCCGATTTATTGGAACTTTTGAATCATATTCCAGAGGGTTGCAAAACTATTTTCACTCTTTTTGTGATAGAAGGCTATGGACACAAAGAGATTGCGAGTTTGTTGCAAATCTCTGAGGGCACCTCAAAATCACAATTGAATGCCGCCAAAAGTAAACTAAAAGAACTGGTGAACAACCTCTATTATCAAAAAGCAAAATAGGTATGGACTATCAAGATAAATTATTCGAACAAATAAAAGAAGCTGAGCGAAATGCTGAAAACCAAGATTTCCCTGGAATGGAAAAAGTATGGTCGCGCTTAGAAGAAAAACTAGACAAAAAGGAAGATAAAAAAACTATCGCTTTGTGGCAAAAAATCGCTGTAGCAGCATCGCTTTTATTGGTGCTTTCGATTGGATTTCAGTTTTTGAATTCGCCTAGACCGAAAAGTATTCAAGAAGCTCCAGAGGTGGTTACTACAACCACAAAGAACAATCCATCGGCTATTGAAACTAACGAAAATACAACCAATACTACTCCTATCATCGTACCAAAAGCTGAAGCTGAAGGAATCATCAACAGCATTATAGCGCAAGAAGTTGCCGTTCATAACGCGCAATCGAAAGACACGATAATGAGTAGTGGGACAAATGTTATTAGTATTCCTGAAATCGCTACAGCAATTGCAAGTTCGGAAGTAGCGGATGAAAAGGATTCAGACTCGAATGCAATAGAGCAAAAACTAGCGGCTCCAGCTTCAGTAGCCAAAGAGAAAGCCAGTTACAAAATGGCTTTTGCTGAAAAAAGTCAAGAGCGTGCTAAAAAAAGCAGTCCATTGGTCGTGATTGACAACACAGCGCTTTCGGACAGTAATGCCTCAAAAAGAGAACGCATTATGCAAGAAGAACTTTCTAATTTTAAACCCGAGAACTTAGAGTCGGTGATAGTTTTAGATAATCCACTTTATATCATTGATGGCAATTACTTTTCGGAGGATGATTTGTTTGGTCCACAGCCTAAGAGTCCTTACGCGCCTCTCAATCATCAAGACATTAAGACCATTGTCATTCTTAAAGACACCGATGCCGTTTCAAAATATGGCGAAAAAGGCAAAAAAGGAGTCGTAATTATCACTACAAAAACAGGAAAACCCGCAGTCCAAAAATAGGAATCCCCTAACACTAATCTTAAAAAAACACGATTATGAAAAACGTAAAACTTATTTCATTAGGCCTTGCTATGCTTATATGTTTCGTAACAAAAGCACAAGAAAAAACGATTACTGGAACCGTTTCTGACGCCTCTGGCCAGCTACCTGGCGTGAGCATTATCAACAAAAACTCAAGAGCAAATGCTAGTACAAATTTTGATGGCAAGTATACCATTCAAGCGCAAAAAGGAGATCAATTGGTGTTTAGCTACATTGGTTATAAACCACAAACTAAAAAAGTGGGTGAACAAAACATCATTAATGTAAAATTAGTGGCAGACCAAATGTCCCTAAGTGAAGTAGTCGTAGTAGGCTATGGCAGATCTGAAGAATATGAATCGGATAATACTTTCTATGAAAAAAAGAAAACCTCGACCGCTGCTCCTGTTCAAGCGCTGCAAGGTCGTGTCGCAGGAGTGACCATTTCATCTAGCACTAACGCCATTGCCAACGCTCCGCAAAACATCGTCATTAGAGGTACTAACAGTATTTCATCTAAAAATGAACCGCTGTATATCATCGACGGTGTGCCTGTAAAATCGAATGCACTAGCTAAAATCAACCCTAACAATATTCAGGATGTAAAAGTACTCAAAGACAGTGCTGCCACTTCGCTATATGGATCAAAAGCTGCAAATGGTGTTTTGATTATCACCTCAAAAAATGAAATTTATAAAAACTTAAGCGAGAAAGAAATAAACAAAAGACTAAAACAACTCGATCCTTATCAACCCGAACCTATCGATGACGAAGACTATGAAAGTTTTGTAGAAAATGCATTTGAAAGCCCTAAAACAGCGCCACTTTCTACTTTTTCAATTGATGTTGACAATGCCTCTTATACCAATGTAAGACGTATGATTAACAACGGACAAAAAGTACCTAAAGATGCGGTTCGCGTAGAGGAAATGGTTAATTTTTTCAAATACAATTATACACAACCTAATAACCAACATCCGTTTGCTATTCAAACCGAATTGAGTCACAGTCCGTGGAATACCGATACTAAAATTTTGAAAATTGGATTGCAAGGAAAAAACATTCCGACCCTTGATTTGCCAGCCTCCAATTTGGTTTTCTTGATTGATGTTTCAGGTTCTATGAGTGATCCGAATAAGTTACCCTTACTCAAACAATCTATGAAAATTTTGGTAAATGAGTTGAGAGCCAAAGACAAAGTATCGATTGTAGTGTATGCTGGAGCCGCTGGTCTAGTATTACCTCCAACCTCTGGAGATGAAAAAGAAACCATAAATACTGCATTAGAAAAACTTAATGCAGGAGGAAGTACCGCAGGTGGCGAAGGCATTACGCTTGCCTATAAAATTGCAGCAGAAAACTTCATAAAAGGAGGCAACAACAGGGTAATTTTGGCTACTGATGGAGACTTTAATGTGGGAAGTTCTTCTAATACTGATATGGAAAACCTCATCGAAGAAAAAAGAAAATCTGGTGTATTCTTAACTTGTTTAGGCTACGGAATGGGAAATTACAAAGACAGTAAAATGGAGATATTGGCTAATAAAGGTAACGGCAATTATGCCTACATTGATACCATTCAAGAAGCGAATCGTTTTTTAGGTAAAGAATTTAAAGGGTCAATGTTTGCAATTGCTAAAGATGTAAAAATTCAAATAGAATTCAATCCCAACCAAGTGAAAGCCTACCGATTGATTGGGTATGAAAACCGAAAACTAAGACCTGAAGATTTTAAAAATGATGCCATTGATGCGGGAGAATTGGGCAGTAATCATTCAGTGACGGCTTTGTATGAAATTATACCAGCGGGCAGCAAAAGTAAATTTTATACAGAAGCGGATGAACTAAAATACACCACCACTACTCCAACAGAAAATAAATATACTAACGAGTTAGCCACCATAAAATTCCGTTACAAAAAACCAGATGGTGACCAAAGTATCGAAATGGTTCAAACCATTGAAAACAAAAGTACGTTGTTGGAAAACGCCAGCGATGATTTTAAATTTAGTAATGCCGTAGCTTGGTTCGGTTTAAAATTGAGAGATTCAAAACTGATTGCGAATTCTTCTTCAAAAGACATTATTGCTTTGGCAAAACAAGGCATGTCAAACGACTCTGAAGGATACAAAGCCGAATTCATCCGCTTGGTAGAGGCTGCAAATTAAGGTTTACTATTTAGTTTCTTTCTTTAAAGTTAAAAACCTAAATACGTGTTAAACTTAAATTAAGAAATACCAAAAAGCATCATTTTAGGAAGCAAAACCCTTATTTTTGTGAGACTAAAATGCTGCTTTTTTTGTATTATAAAACTCAGATATGATAAATTTAAAAAATAAAAATGCACTAATTACAGGTGCTGGAAAAGGAATAGGAAAAGCAGTAGCGATTGCATTAGCCAAAGAGGGTGTAAATATCGTTTTGATTGCTAGAACCCAAGCGGATATTGATGAAGTTGCTCAAGAAATAAACACTTATGGTGTAAAAACCTTGGCATTAACAGCAGATGTGGCTGATATAAATTCAGTTAATTTAGCCATAGAGAAAGCAATAGCCTCATTTCAAACTATTGATATCCTGATTAACAATGCTGGAATTGCAGCTTTTGGAAAGTTCTTAGAGTTAGAACCCTCAGAATGGGAACGCATCATTCAGGTAAATTTGATGGGAGTTTATTACGTGACACGTGCAATTTTACCAAACATGATAGAGAGACAAACGGGTGATATCATCAACATTTCATCAACTGCGGGCTTAAATGGAAATGCCTTGACGAGTGCGTATAGCGCTTCCAAATTTGCACTTTTGGGTTTAACTGATTCGTTGATGCAAGAAATGCGTAAACACAATATTAGAGTTACCGCATTAACGCCTAGTACTGTAGCTACTGATATGGCCAAGGAGTTAAACCTTACTGATGGTAATCCTGAGAAAGTCATGCAAGCAGAAGACATAGCTGAGTTGTTAATTGCTCAACTTAAACTAAACCGTCGTGTTTTTATTAAAAACAGTAGTATTTGGTCCACCAATCCTTAATTTATTTACTATGAAAAAGTATTTAGGACAATTAATTTCAATAGAATTTGATGACTTAAAAGAAATCTTCTCTGGTTTTCTTATCGATTATTCCGAAGAATGGATTTTATTACGTAAGAATCCCGTTGATTTCATTTTGGATGGATATATACTGCTTAAACATAAAAAGGTAAAGACTATACACAGGGATGAAGACCATGAATTTACCGAAAAAATAATTCGATTAAAAGGAGAAAAAACAACTACTGACACCATCATTCCAATCCAAAATCTGGCTACAATCGTTAGCTTTTTGGATGAAAATTATAGTGTTTTTCAGTTTTCTAAAAAGTCGACACGTATTGCTTATTTGGGTAAACTAATCTCGTTGAGCAAAGACGAACTGATTATTGATTTCCTAGATACACGAGGGGAATATGGTGGAGATTTGAGTGTTAAGCCTGAAAAGATAAGAACTATTGAATTTGATACTGACTATATTAAAGCCATTCAATTGGTAATTCCAGACGATGAAAATTAGACTTACAAACAAAAAGCCCTTGCAAATAAGGGCTTTTATGCTATAGACAATATTATATTGTAGTCAATGTGTTGATAAATTCCATACGAACACTTCCGTCTTCGTCCATTCGGGTCAATTGAACCTCGTGTAAAGTATTGACTAATGCAGGATCCCAAGGGGTTTTCACTTTTACATAATTTTCGGTAAAACCGTGAATATATCCTTCTTTATTTTCACCCTCAAACAAAACTGTTCTTTGGGTTCCTAATTGACTTTCGTAAAACGCACGACGTTTCTTTACCGATAAACCACGTAACATTTTGCTTCGTTTGGCTCGAACATTATTAGGAATCACGCCTTCCATCACAGCCGCCTCAGTGTTATCACGTTCTGAATAGGTAAAAACGTGTAAATAAGAAATATCCAAATCATTCAAAAAATGATAGGTTTCAAGGAAATGCTCGTCGGTTTCTCCGGGAAATCCAACAATTACATCCACACCAATACAAGCGTGTGGCATTACTTGACGTATATTGGCTACTCTATCGGTATATACTTCACGTTGGTAACGACGTTTCATTTTACCCAAAATTTCATTACTCCCAGATTGTAAAGGAATATGAAAGTGTGGTACAAATGTTCGGCTTTTGGAAACAAAATCAATCGTTTCGTTTTTCAACAAATTGGGCTCGATAGAGGAAATACGTAGGCGTTCAATTCCATCCACTTCATCAAGCGCTTTTACCAAATCAAGGAAGGTATGCTCGTGTTTTTTATTCCCAAATTCTCCTTTTCCGTAATCGCCAATATTCACACCTGTAAGCACTATTTCTTTAATCCCTTGTTTCGAAATTTCGGCAGCATTTTTTAATACATTTTCCAAAGCATCACTTCTAGAAATTCCTCTAGCTAGTGGAATCGTGCAATAGGTACATTTGTAATCACAACCATCTTGCACTTTCAAAAAAGCTCTTGTTCTATCACCAATAGAATAACTGCCAACATAAAAATCGGCTTCGGCGATTTCGCAAGAATGCACTTGACCAAAATCATTTTTGGATAAATCGTTAATGTAATCTGATAATTTGAATTTTTCGGTGGCGCCCAGAACCAAATCTACACCATCAACATCGGCGAGTTCTTCTGGCTTTAATTGCGCATAACAACCCACAGCGGCCACAAAGGCTTTGTCATTCAGTTTCATCGCTTTGCGTACGACTTGTTTGAATTGTTTGTCTGCATTTTCCGTAACTGAGCATGTATTGATAACATACATATCGGCTACTTCTTCAAAATCCACTCTTTCAAAGCCTTCTCCTTGAAGATTTCTCGCTATGGTTGAAGTTTCTGAAAAGTTCAATTTACAACCCAGTGTATAGAAGGCAACTCGTTTTTTATTTTCCATAAGATAGCTCAATTAATGAAATCGTTGTCAAAAAATTGAGGATGCAAAATTACAAACAAAAATCAGGATATCGCAATCAATACTTTAGAATAATTTCAAAATAAGTATTTTTTTTTCGACATAAAAAGTCATTACTTACTATAAATCAATGCTTTATATTTTAAAAAACACACAACCATCATAAATCCAGATAAAATACTATATTTCCTACCTCAAATTTTGAAGATGCCGATTTAAATCCTATATTGCACTGCGATTAACACAGAAACATAATTCATTTAAAATCAACAAATTAAAGAATGGGAAAGCCGAAAACCAGCTAGAGTAGGCAAAAAAAATATTAATATTAACATGAAAGCATTTTTCCCCACAATCTACTTCATGCTATTAGCTATTTTGGGCTGCTACAGCCAGAATAACACTAGCAAAACAAACACTTTTCCTACAATTGCCACCCTAACCAATTGGGCCAATTACAACTCACAACAAAAATTTGATTTAGAAATTAGAGCTTTAGGATTTAAATTCGAAGTAAAAGAAGCCGAAACTAGCTCAATTGCCTACACTTACATTCGTAAAGTGGTGATTGACGGAGTAAACTACACCGACAGAATTGTCTATAGAATTACCAACGACAATAGTGCAAGCATTATTACTTTGGTTACAGCTTCTACAGATTTGGTTACTTTATATAACCCACAACTTACTGCCTTCAAGAATGTAAAATGTGAAACCCCAATGGCAAAAGACAAAAATACCTCTTGCAATTGTTATGAAAATAAAACACATGCCATTGATCTTTGTGATGAACGTGTAAAATTAACTATGGGTGACGGGAACAAATATTTTGTTTCAGTAGCCAAAATTTAATCATTACTTATAAAAATAAAAACGGGAAAGTAACATTGATACTTTCCCGTTTTTTGTAACTTAAAAAAGTTAACTCAATATATATCGTTCAATAACTTCAGCCACGCCATGATTGTTATTTGAGGCCACAACAACATCGCCAAAGCCTCTCAATTCTGGAGTAACATTATCCACCCATACACCTAATCCAGCATATTGAATCATTGTCAAATCATTTCCTGCATTTCCTACTGCAATAATTTCGCTTTGGTCAATGTCTAATTTTTTAGCCAAAAATTGAATACTTGCCGCTTTATCGATGCCATTAGGAGCTACTTCCAAAAAGAAAGGTTTCGACATCGACACACTCAAATCAGGCATTGCTTGTTTCAAATCGCTTTCTACAGTTTTCAAATAAGCAGGATCTTCAAGTAAAATACATTTTACCGCATTGGAAGTAACGGCAGCCTTAAAATCAGGAACCAATTTATGAGGCATACCCGTAATGCTTCGCTCTATTTCAATAAATTCAGAGTGCGTTTCGCTTACAATAGTATCATTAATATACGTAATGATATGCGTTTTCATTTTCAAACTATAATCATGTAACTCATGAATTTGTTCTTTGGTTAGTGATTGCTCAAAAATTACCGCATCGTTTTTTAAATCACTAACTACAGCACCATTAAACGAAATCATGTAATTGTTTTGCAAATCATTCGCAAAATGCGTCATGGCCGGCGTTGGTCTACCTGATGCCAAAACCACTTCGACTCCTTTTGCTTGTGCCATAGCAATCATGGCTCTATTTTCTTTAGAAATGGTATGATCATCTGTCAGCAGTGTGTCATCCATATCTAAAACTAACATTTTATATTTCATAACTTATGGAAACAATTTAAATACTCATTCTAAAATCCTCGATAACTGGATTCGCCTTCGCAAAATCTGTTTCTTGAATAAAAATTTCAATAGCCAAATCAGAACCACCAAATCCACCCAAACGAGCCGATTGAATATTGTCTTTTTTTACGGTTTCGATTCCCGCTGTTTCTAATTTTTCTTGTAAGGCTAGTGCTAATATTTCACTGCCTGAAAACACTTTCATTAATCCCATGGTCTTTATTGTTTGTTGTTGGTGGTTTGTGGTTATTGGCGTGTTGTTGAACTAAACCACAAAAGTTTATCTTAAAATCTGCCTTCTAACTTTCTTGCTCTTCGTCCTCTTCTTCGTAAAAATCAAATTCAAAAGGCTCAATTAGCATTTTTTCTGCCAACAAATCTATTCGCTCCGTAATTTGTTCCGCAAAAATGATACGCTGTGTTTTGGTAATACTATTGGAAATACGCATAATTTTGGTTTCGTGACGTAATTTCAAAATTGGATCCGTGTCATCAATAATGAACATCTTTAAACGATTGACATTGTAACCGGCAGAGGAAAACATTTCATTCAATCGATTAGGCGTACCAATCAAAACATCGATACCTGTAGATATATAATTTTTATCATAATCCATATCACCTTTGTCGTGTACACCGTATACTTCTAACTTGGTATACTGATTGTATTTATCAAAAAGCTCCTCCATTGCTAACACCTTAGCTTTGTCCTCTACTACGATAAGTGCTCTTGGGGATTCTTCATTAGAACCTGCCAAACGCTGAATTACATTGATTACAATAGTCGTTGTTTTTCCGCTTGCTTTTGGTGCAATAATCAAACAATCTGCTCCACTTTTAAGCGTAGAAAAAGTTTCTTGTTGCATAGCATTGGCTTCTACCAAACCGTTTTCTATCAATGCGTTTTGAAGATTCTCGTTTATCTTTTTTAATTTCATTTGTCGTTATTAAAAAATTGAATGATTGAAAGATTTATTAATCTCTTTATGTATCAATCATTAAATCATTACATTTATTTTGATGCAAACAATTGTACATCCGTTTCCGAAATTTCGCTACCACCCAGAATAATCAGACGTTCCACTACATTGCGTAACTCTCGTATGTTTCCAGTCCAATCGTATTCTTGTAACAAACTAATCGCTTGATCCGAAAACTTCTTAACCGCATTGCCTTGTTCTGAAGCAATTTTCTCCGCAAAATGTGTAACCAACATCGGAATATCGGTGCGACGTTCATTCAAAGCAGGAACTTTGATTAAAATAACCGCCAAACGGTGGTACAAATCTTCTCTAAAACGACCTTCGGCAATTTCTTGTTTCAAGTCTTTGTTGGTTGCAGCAACTACACGAACATCGACTTTAATGTCTTTATCTGCTCCCACTCTCGTAATCATACTTTCTTGCAACGCACGCAACACTTTGGCTTGAGCCGAAAGACTCATATCACCAATTTCATCTAAGAAAATAGTGCCTTTATCCGCTGCTTCAAACTTGCCTGCTCGGTCTTTTACAGCCGAGGTGAAGGCGCCTTTTACATGTCCAAACAACTCACTTTCTATCAATTCTGATGGAATAGCCGCACAGTTCACTTCGATTAAAGGAAAACTTGCGCGTTCGCTTTTTTCGTGCAATTGATGGGCTACCAATTCTTTTCCAGTTCCGTTAGGTCCTGTGATTAATACCCTAGCTTCGGTAGGAGCCACTTTATCAATCATCATTTTGATATGATTAATGGCTTCGCTCTCGCCAATCATTTCGTAGTTTTTGCTGACTTTTTTCTTTAGAATTTTATTCTCAACTACTAATTTTTTGCGGTCCAAGGCATTGCGAACGGTATTCAACAATCGGTTCAAATCTGGCGGTTTCGAGATGTAATCAAAAGCTCCCAAACGCATCGTATTGATGGCAGTTTCCATATCGCCGTGCCCCGAAATCATCACCATTGGAATCTCAGGTTTGATTTTTTTGACAGCTTCTAATACTTCAACCCCATCCAATTTTGGCATTTTAATATCGCAAAGCACCAAATCATAATCGGTATTTTTTATTTTCTCTAAACCTACAGCGCCGTCTTCAGCTTCGTCTACTTGATAGGTATCATTCTCTTCTGAAAGAATTTTGACCAAAACCCTACGAATCGCCGCTTCGTCTTCTATAATTAATATTTTACTCATTTTTTTAAAGTTGCTTAGACACTGAGTCGCTAATATTCTAAGTTGAATAAAAAGTCTTAGCGACTCTTCAACTTAGCCTCTCAGCCTCTTCATTTAATATTTCAACCACTTATACAATTCTTTCCAACTTGGTTTTTTGCCGTACATCAAAATACCCACGCGATAAATTTTGGAAGCAAACCAAACTACCAACAAAAACGTTCCGAATAAAAGTACCATCGAAAGCAAAATTTGCCACAAAGGTACGCCAAAAGGAATGCGCATTAGCATCACGATTGGCGATGTCAAAGGCACAATCGAGAAAATGGTAGCTACCGTGCCGTGAGGGTCATTGATTACGGTAAAAAATCCGATGTAAACGCCCAAAATCAAAGGCATAATAATCGGCAACAAAAACTGTTGTGAATCGGTTTCGTTGTCAACCGCCGCACCAATTGCGGCATAAAATGAACTGTACAAAAAGTAGCCTCCAATGAAATAAATCACAAAACAAGTGAGTAAAGTCCCAATTGGAAGGTTCCATAATTCGGCTATATACAATTGGGCCGTACTAGCTATTTCGTGTTGCGCTGCTTGCATTACTTCGGGTGGAACTTTAGAAGTAGGTCCTAAATTGACACCGAAAAACAACGAAGCACCCAAAAACAATCCTAAACCTATAATCGCCCAAATTAAAAACTGAAGAATACCTGCCAATGAAGTCCCAATGATTTTACCCATCATCAACTGAAAAGGTTTTACCGAGGAAATGATGATTTCGATGATACGATTGGTTTTTTCTTCGATTACGCTTCGCATCACCATATTGCCATAAATCACGATAAACATCATAATCAAATACCCAAAGGCACCGCCAATGGCAATTTTAATTTCATTCAATCCTTTCAAACTTTCCTCACCCGAGGCTTTACTCAAACTGATGTTGATATTGGACTGTGCTTTATGTATCGCCACAGTATCCAATTTTGCGGATTGAAAATTAAGTTGGGTAATTTTTTTATCCAAAATATCCTGAACTTCCTCAATAAAAGTGATACTTGGACTATCATTGGAAATGAATTGAATCTTCTTATCCAAATCGGCAATAGATGCCGTTTTAGGAATTTGCAACACGCCTTCAAAACGCTCTTGCGTGATGCTGTCTTTAAGGGCTTTCACGTCCAAAATCGACAAATCCAAATACTGGTATTCGCTATCTTTTTTATTTTTAGCCATAAAATCTGCAACAAACAAACCCGTTTCGTCGTGAACCGCAATTTGCTTGGTATCGGCTTTCATAGACGCCAAATAGCTTACAAAAACAGCAATTCCAACAAATAATAACGGACTCAAAAAAGTCATTACGATAAACGATTTGTTGCGCACCTTGGCTATAAATTCTCTTTTTATGATAAGGGATAATTTGCTCATTATTTTTATAGAATTTACTCGGTTACAGTTTTAATAAAGATATCGTTCACACTTGGAATTTTTTCCACAAAATGGGTCACTTGACCACGTTGCGTAAGGACTTGCAACAACTCATTTGGTGTCCCAGTACCTAGCTGAATTTCTAATTTCAATTCTTGATTCAATGATTTGAAATTGGCTGGACCCACGGTAAACTTTTGCGTCAAATCATACATTAAGCCTTCGATATTATCTGTCAAAATGCCGACTTCAAAACTATTGGAGCGGTATTGACGCTTTACTTCTTCCAATTTGCCCTCAATGAGTTTATTCGATTTATGAATCAAAGCGATATGGTCACACAATTCCTCTACACTTTCCATTCTATGGGTCGAGAAAATAATGGTAGTGCCTTTTTCTTTTAATCCTAAAATCTCATCTTTAATAATATTGGCATTCACAGGGTCAAAACCTGAAAACGGCTCATCAAAAATCAACAATTTGGGTTGGTGCAACACACATACCACAAACTGAATTTTTTGTGCCATTCCTTTGGACAACTCCTCGATTTTCTTGTTCCACCAGCCTTTGATGTCTAATTTCTCAAACCAATAGTCCAACTGAATTTTAGCTTCTTTTTTAGAAAGCCCTTTCAGTTGCGCCAAATACAAACACTGCTCGCCCACTTTCATCGATTTGTACAAACCTCTCTCTTCGGGTAGATAGCCGATTTGCTGAATGTGATGGGGTTGTAATTTTTCGCCATCCAAAAGCACTTCACCACTATCGGGCAACGTAATCTGATTGATGATACGAATTAAAGAGGTTTTTCCGGCACCATTAGGTCCTAATAAACCATAAATACTGCCTTTGGGTATCGAAAGCGAAACGGAATTAAGCGCAACATAATCGCCATATTGCTTTACTACATTTTTTACCTCGAGAATACTACTCATAGCTTGATTTTTAGAATTGCAAAAATAGGTAATTAGTAGTCAACAATCCCCAATTGTTACAGAAAATGCGGCTTTTTACAGCAATAAAACCAAACGAACTTCAACTCTAAACTTGAAGTAATTTCCTGTTTTTTGGGAGCAGCACGAGTCGATATTTCAATCACGAGTCGTCCCGCTTTCCGCTACAATCTTATGCCCCGAACACCGGGGCATAAGGATTTCCACTACAATCGGGGCTAAAAAAGTACGTTTTACTATTTTAAATATCTTTTTAATGCCAACAGATTTGAACCGCAAATTCGCAAATTATCACAACTGTAAACACTTTCAAAATTTACGAATCTGCGGTAATCAAAAAATACACTTTAAAAAAAATAATTTGCGAATTTGCGGTACTACAATTTTCAAAAACTAAACAGCAAAAAAAAATCCCTATGCTAAAAAAACATAGGGATTAGTATAAAATAAAATTAAAAAATTAAGAAAACATATCTTTAACTTTCTCAAAGAATGATTTGTCTGATTTTTCAGGATGCGGCGTGAAATTATCGTCGTTCAACGCGTTTTCAAAGAATTGTTTTTGTTCTTTGGTCAATGTTTTTGGTGTCCAAACATTCACATGAACTAATAAATCGCCACTTCCGTAACCATTGATACTTGGAATTCCTTTTCCTTTCAAACGCAATATTTTTCCAGATTGAATGCCTTCTTCTAATTTGATACGCACTTTGCCATTCACCGCTTCGATATCTTTAGAAATACCCAAAACCGCTTCCGCAAAACTGATATACAAATCGAAATGCAAATTCTCACCTTCACGTTTCAAGAACTCGTGCTCTAACTCTTCAATAGCTACAATCAAATCGCCAGGAATACTATTCCCAGGAGCATCATTTCCTTTTCCAGAAACTTTCAATTGCATCCCATCTACTACACCAGCTGGAATTTTAATCGAAACCGTTTCGTCCTCTAAAATCATTCCTTGCGCATCAGCATTGTTTGGTTTTTTATCCAAAATTTGTCCAGATCCACCACATGACGGACACGTAGATGCTGATTGCATACGTCCCAAAATAGTGTTAGTAACACGCATTACTTGCCCTTGTCCGTTACAAGTAGTACACGTTTTATAAGTAACACCAGGTGCTTGTACCTTACGTTTTACTTTTACTTTTTTCTCAACACCATTAGCAATTTCTTCCAATGTCAATTTGACTTTAATTCGCATATTGCTTCCTTTGGCACGACGAGGACCTCCGCCTCCGCCTCCGAAACCACCAAAGCCACCTCCGAAAATATCTCCAAATTGACTAAAAATGTCATCCATATTCATACCGCCATGACCACCGCCAAATCCACCAGCACCTTCAAAAGCTTGGTGACCATATTGATCATATTTCGCTTTCTTTTGTGGATCGCTCAACACTTCATAGGCTTCGGCAGCCAATTTGAATTGTTCTTCGGCTGCAGGATTGTCAGGGTTCTTGTCAGGATGGAACTCTAATGCTTTTTTTCGATACGCTTTTTTGATTTCAGCCTCCGAAGCACTTTTAGATATCCCTAATATTTCGTAAAAATCTTTTTTCATTTTATATGATGCTATTACAGGTAGCTACAAACGTGCTACTTTGAATTCTGATTATTGTCCAATTACCACTTTTGGGAAACGAATAATTTTATCGCCTAATTTGTATCCTTTCTCTAATACATCTACAATTTTACCTTTTAAGTCGTCTGATGGTGCAGGAATTTGAGTTATCGCTTCAGCAAAATCAGCATCAAAAGCATCTCCAGCTTTCACATCAACAACCTCTAATCCTTTGGTCACCAAAGTTCCTTTTAGCTTTTCGTGAATCAATTCCACACCTTTTGCTAATAATTCATCCTCAGATTTGTTGATTTCAACCATAGCACGATCAAAATCATCCAAAACAGGTAACAAAGCCAATAAAACTTCTTGACTCGCTGTTTTGAATAACTCAATACGCTCTTTTGTTGTACGTCTTTTGTAGTTTTCAAATTCAGCGAATAAGCGCAAGAATTTATCTTTTTCTTTGGCTAAATCTTGTGCTAGTTGTTCTTCAACACTTAATTCTTCAATGATTAGTTGCTCTCCATTCGCATTATTCTCTAACGTTGTATCATCTATTTCTTGATCGAACTCTGTATTTTCAGTAGTCATATTGCTTTTATTTTTAAAAAAATTTTTAAACATCCTTTTTGATTCTCTTCATTCTTTCTCAAAAGTATTGCCAAAACTGGCAAAATGTCAAATTGTCATACGTATTACTGCTTCGTGCTTCGTTCAAAATAATTATATCTTTTATCCATTTTTACGAACTTCATAAAAATTTAATATAATTTTAAGACTATCACGAAATAGTTTACCTAAATTTGTAAATCTATTATTTCAATATAATATATATACAGAGAATTATATCCGTTTTTAGTTAATTATTAATTCAGCATTGTTTATAATAAAAAAAGCTTCGTTTATCAAAACGAAGCTTTTTTTTTATGCCAATTGTCCCGTCCTGAAATAGCGATACACAAAAACAATCGTTATGGA
The DNA here is from genome assembly GCF_038739875.1 of Flavobacterium polysaccharolyticum. Taxonomy (NCBI): domain Bacteria; kingdom Pseudomonadati; phylum Bacteroidota; class Flavobacteriia; order Flavobacteriales; family Flavobacteriaceae; genus Flavobacterium; species Flavobacterium polysaccharolyticum. The sequence goes on along the minus strand of NZ_JBCGDP010000013.1, from coordinate 82 downwards.
AGAATACACGAATTATGTAAAGCGCACCCAGCGAGATTACAGCATGTCCTTAAAACTTCAAATCGTTAGAGAAGTTGAGCAA
>NZ_JBCGDP010000012.1:0-158301 GCF_038739875.1 Flavobacterium polysaccharolyticum | reverse complement strand
GCTCACCTCTTCCCATTCCGAACAGAGAAGTTAAGCCCGCCTGCGCAGATGGTACTGCAATTTGTGGGAGAGTATGTCGCCGCCTTTCTTTAAAGAACCCCTTCATCAGATGATGAAGGGGTTTTTTGTGCGTTTATGTTTTTTAATCCGCAAAATAAGGGATCAAGTCCAAAAGTTGGGGATTAAGCAAAAAGATTGGATAATCTGAATAAGAAGAAATCTATTTTTATTACCCCTCTAAACTGACTTCTAAAGGCTTTTTTTTTGCATTAAAAGATTCTGAAGCTGAATTTGTATTTCAATAGATTTGGAAATGAAGGTTTGTTTAATTTTCTTTATCTTTTTAATCAATCTTTTGGTATAATAATATACATAAAAAAAATTGACAGGTAATACCTGTCAATTTTTTTATTTTAAAATCTATAATGATAGAAAACTATATAAATAAACTATCTCAAAACAGCTCCTAGTTCTGTCTCAAAATTCTTTTGCAATTTAGACATGATTTTGTCAATTTGAACATCTTCTAGAGTCTTTGCAGTATCTTGAATTGTAAAACTTAAGGCATATGATTTTTTGCCTTCAGGTAAATTTGACCCCGCATAAACATCAAACAAGTTGATTTCTTTTAGCAATGATTTTTCAGTTTGTCTTGCAATTTTATAAATAGCATCATAAGAGACTTCGTTGTCTAATAACAAAGCTAAATCTCTACGCACTTCAGGATATTTTGGAATATCGGTAAATTTAATTTTGCTTGACACTAATTTTAAAACAAGTGCCCAATTGAAATCTGCATAAAAAACTTCTTGTTTAATTCCAAAATGCTTTAGAATTGATTTTTTAACTACACCAAATTCAACTAAAGTTTCTTGACCTAAACCAAAAGCAATTCCTTCTGAAAAAACATCAGAAGTTACAGGAATACAATTGGTTTTTTGAATTCCTAATTTTTCTAAAATTGCAGTAACAAAACCTTTAAATAAGAAGAAATTGGATGGTTGAGATGCTTGTGTCCAACTTTCTTGATTTCTATTTCCGGTTTGGAACAAAGTCAAATGTTTGATTTCTTCGTAACCAGAAGGGTAGTTGTGGTATGATTTCCCGAATTCAAATAGTTTTAAATCGGCATTTTTTCTGTTGATGTTGTAAGCCAACGCTTCTAATCCTGAAAACAACAAGGATTGTCGCATTGTTGCTAAATCACTGCTTAATGGATTTAGCATCGTTACATTGTGTTCTTCTTTAAGTACAGTTGAAAGTTCTGCATAAGCAGCTGTAGTCAACGAATTGGCCATCATTTCATGAAAGCCTTGTGCGTTCAATTGTGAGGCAATGGTGTTTTGAACTTTATAATCTTCTGTTCTTGGAGAATTGGCTACAGATGCATTGATTTTTTTGGATAAACTAATATTGTTGTACCCATAAACACGAAGGATTTCTTCGATTACATCTATTTCTCTTTGAACATCAACTCGATAAGCTGGAATTGTTAATCCCAAACCAGCATCAGAAACACTGTTTACTTTTATTTCTAAAGAAGCCAAAATTTGTTTGATGGTATCTTTTGGTAATTCTTGACCAATGATTTTAGCAACTTTGCTAAAGTTTAAGAATACCGTAAAGTCTTCTATTTTCTTTGGATATACATCCACAATATCAGATGTAATTTCTCCACCTGCCACTTCTTGAATCAAAAGTGCCGCTCTTTTTAAAGCATATTCTGTGATGGTTGGGTCTATTCCACGCTCAAAACGGAAAGAGGCATCGGTGTTTAATTGATGTCTTTTGGCTGTTTTTCGAACGCTTACTGGGTTAAAGTAAGCACTTTCAAGGAAAATTGCTGTTGTGTTTTCGGATACACCAGAATTTTTTCCTCCAAATACACCTGCGATACACATTGGTCCTTTGTCATCACAAATCATTACATCTTCTTCATGCAAAGTTCTTTCGACATCATCAAGAGTAGTGAATTTTGTTCCTGTAGGCAACGTTTTTACCTGTACTTTTCCATTTATTTTGTTAGCATCAAAAGCGTGAAGAGGTTGTCCTAAATCGTGTAAAACATAATTGGTTACGTCAACAATGTTGTTTTTGGGATTGATTCCTATTGCTTTTAAGCGATTTTGTAACCACTCAGGCGAAGTTTTTACGGTAATTCCGGATATCGTAACCCCGCAATATCTTGGTACTAATTTGCTCTCTTTTACATCAACATCTATTTTTAAAGTGCGTTTATCAACTCTAAAATTACTAACAGATGGTGTGATTAACTCTACGTTAACACCACTTTGTAGCATTCCTGCTCTTAGGTCTCTTGCGGTTCCAAGATGACTCATAGCATCAGCACGATTAGGTGTTAATCCTATTTCAAAAACTTCGTCATTTTCAATTTTAAATACTGTGGCAGCTTTAGTTCCTGGAACCAAAGTTTCATCTAAAATCATAATTCCATCATGACTTTCGCCAAGACCTAATTCATCTTCTGCGCAAATCATTCCGTGGCTTTCTTGTCCGCGTATTTTTCCCTTTTTTATCGTAAATGGATTTCCTTCTTTATCATATAAAACCGTTCCTATAGTTGCAACAGGTACTTTTTGTCCAGCACCTACATTACTTGCTCCACATACAATTTGAACGGGAGTCCCATCTCCTAAATCAACAGTTGTAACCTTTAATCTATCAGCATCTGGGTGCGGTACACAAGTAAGTACGTGTCCTACTACAATGCCTTCTAAACCTCCTTTTACAGATTGGTATTTGTCTACCGTTTCTACTTCAAGTCCTAAATCTGTAAGTAATGCAGCAGTTTCTTCAGAATTCCAATCTATTTTAATGAATTGTTTTAACCAGTTATATGATATTTTCATTTGTCATTTTTAATAAGAATGCAAATATAAGGATTGCTGTTTGGAGATAGAAACATTTTTATTGTTTTTTGGAAACGGAGGAAGTATAAATTGTAGTTACAACAACTCCTCAATATGTTTTTTAATGTTGGAAGCAATCTTTGCAGTTGGCAAATCATTCGCATCAGAACCAAAAGGGTCCTCAATTTCTTCAGCAATCAATTCTAAACTTGCCAAGACATAAAAAATAAATACGACTACAGGAACTACATAATACCCTAAGCTAAAAACATAACCAAAAGGCAAAGTAAGCACATAGATGAAAATGAATTTCTTGATAAATGCACTGTAAGAATAGGGGATAGGTGTGTTTTTTATGCGTTCGCAAGCTCCACAGATATCTGTAAATGATTGAATTTCGTTATTTAGAATAATCAGCTGATTGCCAGTTATTTTTTTGGAAATATACAAATCATTGATTTTTTGAAACAGCATTTGTGCTATTTGATTAGGGCGGTGTCTGTGATGGTCAATTTCTAAATCTACATCATCAAACAGTTGTTGAGCCGTTTCTTCATCATTGAGATGCTTTTGCACAATCGAAGCATAACCAGGAATCATTTTTCTAAAAAACACTTTATCCTTCTCGTCTTGCAAAATAGCAGACAATTTAATAGCTAGGTTTCTACTATTGTTTACCAATCCACCCCACATTTTTCGACCTTCCCACCATCTATCATAGGCTGTATTGGTTCGGTATGCTAGTAACAACGAAATCACGAATCCTAGCATACTGTGCATCATTGAGATGTTTTTGACGTGACTGTCATCGGGTAAATGCCAATATTCAATTTCTAAATATCCTATCGCTGCCGAATAAGCACCAATCAAAAACATAATAGGTGCTAGTTTTCTAAAGGTATCACCTTTACTAAAGAAAAATATAAATTGAATCCAATTTTTGGGGTTATAGGAAGTCATTTTGGTAGAATGAAAAATTAATACGCAATATTTCCTGCCAATTCTTTTAGCGCAATTTCAGATAATTTCGCTTGGTATTGTGCATTGCTATTTCTAACTCTTGCATTCACATAATTTAATTGAGCGGCTCTAAATTCGATGGTAGTTATGGTACCAATTTTTAGTTTATCAATTGTAATAGCAAGATTTTGTTTGGCAATCGCTTCGTTATTTTGCTCCAAATTAATCAATTCTAAATTGGTCAAATACGTTTGATAAAAAGTAGACAGTTGCGATTCTAACAATTGGGATTGCTGTTCAATAGCAAGCTTTGTATTCTCTAATTCGAGTTTGGCTATTTTTTCATTTCTATTTTGGGCAAAACCGTCAAACACATTTAAGGTTGCTGAAAAACCATAATTCAATCCTCTAGCAGATGATTCTCTCGTGAATCCCAAACTCGATTCGGTGTTTTGAAAATTGTAACCTGTATTCAAACTCACTACAGGATATCTAGCGGCTTTGACTTGTTTTAGTTGCAATTCCGAGACATTTTTGGCAATGATTTGCGTCTGTAATTGTGGATTTTGTTGTTTGGCAAGTTCTATCAAAGTGGGTAATAAAAGTGTGTTGTCAACTTTAATTTCGTCCAAGATTTTGAATGCAGTTTTTGGGTCTCTTGCTAAAATTTGATTCAATTTTATTTTAGTATTTGCAAATAATTCCTGTTGTCTCAACAAGGTCACTTTATCGGTATTCAAATCCACTTGAGCATTCAAAACTTCTAATTTAGACGCTTTTCCAATTTTAAAACGGTTTTCTGCCAATTGCAATCTTTGAGTCGAAATCAATAAGGTACTATCAATCGCCATCAGCTGTTGCTGTTGTTGTACCAAATCAAAGTAGGTCGCATTCACTTCAGCAATTTTAATCAAAATAGTTTGTTTCAATCTAGTTTCGCCTAACTGTTGTAATTTCTTTAACTGGTCGTATCTAGCAAACATTCTCAATCCGTCAAAGATTGTCCAATCCAAGCTCACACCATAATTCAGACTATTGTTTTTGGCATTTTTTAGCGAGTTTACTTGCCCTGTTTGCAAGGTTTGAGAACTATTCTGAATTCGGTTATTATCCACCACCGAAGCAGTTACTGAGGGCAACATTCCAGCATTTCCCTCAGACATATTAACCTTGTCTATGTTCAGGTTATTGTTGGCAATTTTTATTTCAAAATTATTGTCCAAGGCTATAGCCACCGCATCTTTTATCGTCAAAACTTCTTGAGCGTTTCCTAGAACACTACCAAGCAATAACAAAAATGCAATTATATTTTTTCTCATTTCTTATTTTCAACTACCAATTAAATTCTAATTTTCTAATTCAAGGAGCATCACATCTGTTTTCAAAACACGATTCCTCCCGCTATCCGCTATATCTTTTTTTATTTTTGAAAAGAAAAATAAAAAAAGGATGCCGCTGCACACGAGCGAAGCGAACTGGCGAAGCAATCGGGGCTAGAGGAGACTTCTCTTTTTCATAAGACGAATCAACGACTATTTCGATTCGGCTTCGTATTCTGCAATATGGTCAAATTCAGGATAATGTTTTCTGGCTTTTGACCACATCAAATACAACGCTGGAATTACAAATAAAGTCAATACCAACGAAAAAATGGTTCCTCCAACAATCACGACTCCCATACCAATTCTACTAGTCGAAGCTGCTCCAAGTGACAAAGCAATTGGTAACGCTCCTAACGAAATCGCCAAACTCGTCATCAAAATAGGACGCAAACGCGCTTCAGAAGCTTCCATAATCGCTTCAAATTTTGGTTTGCCTTGTTCTCGTAATTGATTCGCAAATTCTACAATCAAAATACCGTTTTTGGTCACCAACCCAATCAACATTACGGTTCCAATCTGACTGAAAATATTCCAAGTTTGATTGAACAACCACAACGAAAATAAAGCTCCAGCTACCGCCATCGGAACTGTCAAAATGATAATAAACGGGTCAATAAAACTTTCAAATTGTGCAGCCAAAATCAAAAATATCAAGATTAAAGCCAATCCAAAAGCAAAGGAAGTATTTGAACTACTTTCCACAAAATCTCGAGATTCTCCACCTAAGTCGGTCGTAAATGTATCGTCCAAAACTTTGGCTTTGATTCTATTCATCGCTTCAATTCCTTCGCCCAAACTTTTGCCTGGCGCTAATCCCGCCGAAACAGTGGCCGACATATAACGGTTGTTGTGATACAATTGCGGTGGATTACTTTGTTCTTGGATGGTCACTACATTGTCCATTTGAATCAATTCTCCTTTGTTGTTTTTGACAAACATAGAAGCAATATCAAGTGGTTTGGTACGGTCTTCTTGGTTGAATTGTCCAATGACTTGGTATTGTTTCCCGTTTTGCATAAAATAACCAAAACGTTGTCCGCTCAACGAAAGTTGTAAAGTTTGTGCAATATCCAAAACAGAAATCCCTAAGCTTTCTGCTTTTTCTCTGTCGATAGTAACAGTGACTTCAGGTTTGTTGAATTTCAGGTTCACATCGGTAATCGCAAAAGTAGAGTCTTTAGCAGCTTCTTCCATAAACAATGGAATTTTCTCTTCTAATTTTTTAAAGTTTGGCGCCTGAATAATGTATTGAATAGGCAATCCTCCACGACGGTTCACGGCAATTGTTGGTTGCTCAATAACTGCTGTTTTAGCTTCAGGAAATTGTTTGGTGATTTTGGTTAATTGTTCTGCAATTTCCTTTTGAGAACGCTTTCTTTCTTCTGGTGCTTTCAAGGCAATACGAACACGTCCGCTGTTTACAGTAGAGGCTCCAAAACCTGGTGATGTTATGATAAGCGAAACATTTTTCTCTGGAATGGAATCGTCTACAATTTTAGAGACTTCCTGCATAAAACGGTCAGTATATTCATAAGAAGCGCCTTCTGGAGTAGTCATTGACATTACAATGGCACTTCTGTCATCATAAGGAGCTGTTTCTTTTTTCAAAAGCGAAAAGAAAAGGTAAATCAATCCAAAACAAGCAATCAAAATAGGGAAACTCAACCATTTCTTTTTCATAAAACGGCCTAATGATTCTGCATAGTTACTGTTTAATTTTTCAAAATAAGGTTCGGTCATCAAATAGAATTTGGATTTCTTTTGAACGCCACCTTTCATTAAATAGGCATTTAGCATAGGCGTCAAAGTCAAAGAAACAAAAGCTGAAATTAGTACTGCTGCACCAATCACCACTCCAAATTCCCTAAACAATCGGCCAACAAAGCCTTCCAAAAATATTACAGGAAGAAATACTGCAGCCAACGTAATCGAAATTGAAATTACCGCAAAAAAGATTTCATTCGATCCTTTTATTGCTGCTTCAATAGGCGACATTCCTTCTTCTACCTTTTTGAAAATATTCTCTGTTACTACAATTCCATCATCCACTACTAATCCTGTAGCCAAAACAATTGCCAACAAGGTCAATACATTAATTGAAAATCCAAAAAGCCACATAATAAAGAATGTTGCAATTAAGGAAACGGGAATATCAATCAACGGACGGAAGGCAATGGCCCAATCTCTAAAGAATAAGTAAATAATCAAAATTACCAGAATGATCGAAATACCAAGAGTCTCAGCTACCTCAACCACCGATTTTTTTACAAAAATCGTACTGTCAATCGCAATGTTTAATTTGATATCCTTTGGTAAATCTTTTTGTAATGAATTATAGACTTTATAAAATTCTTTTGAAATATCTAAATAATTAGCCCCAGGAAGCGGAACTATCGCCACACCCAACAGCGGAAGCCCTGATTGACTCATTCTGGTTTCTAGATTTTCTGGTCCTAAAGTAGCGTTTCCAATATCGCTAAAACGGACAATTCTATCGCCCTCACTACGAATGATGATATTGTTAAACTCTTCAGGTTTGGTTAGGTTTCCTACTGTTTTTACGGTCAAATCAGTATTGTTTCCTGTTAATTTTCCTGAAGGCAATTCTACGTTTTGTTTATTTAATGCCGTACGAACTTCAGCTACAGTACACCCATAAGCTGCTAATTTTACGGGGTCAATCCACAAACGCATGGCGTATCTTTTTTGCCCCCAAATCTGCACACCACTTACGCCAGGAATGGTTTCTAGACGTTGCGCAATTACATTTTCTGCATAATCACTTAACTCTAATTCATTTCTAGAATCACTTTGTACCGTCATAGAAATAATGGATTCCCCATTGGCATCAGCTTTAGAAACTACAGGAGGAGCATCAATATCTTGCGGTAAGCTTCGAACGGCTTGTGATACTTTATCACGAACATCATTTGCAGCTTCCTCTAAATCTTTGTTCAAATCAAATTCAATAGTAATGTTACTACTTCCTTGAATACTCGAAGAAGTAACATTTCGAATACCATCTATAGAGTTAATGGCTTTTTCTAAAGGTTCAGTAATTTGAGATTCGATAATATCTGAATTCGCTCCAGTATAATTCGTTCTCACCGAAACTTGAGCAGGGTCGATAGAAGGGAATTCTCTAACACCCAAAAAAGTGTAACCAATGACTCCAAACAAAATAATAGTTAGGTTTAAAACTATTGTTAGAACGGGTCTTTTTATGCTTATGGTGGATAAACTCATTTGTTTTATTTTTTCTTTTAAAGTCCTTAGCGGTTAGTCCTCAGTCCTTATTTCTTAGTTTTTAGTTCTTAGTTTTTAGTGCTCAGTGCTTAGTTCTTGGTTTTTAGTTTATAATCTTCAGTTGTTTATGACTAATTACTAAGGACTAGGTACTAATTACTAACTACTAAACTCTTTAGCTAATCACTAGGAATAATTACTAATTACTATAAACACTACTTAATTTTAACTTTTACTGGTGTTTCGTCTTTCAAAGCCATTACGCCTGTGGTCAGTAAAGTATCTCCTGCTTTTAATCCTGAAAGAATCAAGATGGAAGCATCTGTTCTGGTAGAAGCTTCTACTTTTACTTCTTTTGCCATTCCTTTTTCGGAAATGAATACTTTTTTACCATTTTGAATCGGAACTATTGCTTCAGTTGGAACAACTATTGCATCGTTAATGACATCTAATGGTAATTCGACATTAGCAAAAGTCCCAGGGAAAAGCTTTCCTTCTTTGTTATCGGCAATAGCTCTAACTTGTAATGTGCGAGTTGCGGTTGCTACTTCAGGTTCAATAGCATAAACAACACCGTGGTATTTTTGAGTGGTACCAGAAACAGAAAAAGTGATGTTGGTATTTAACTTAATTTGAGAAGCATATTTTTCTGGAACTGAAAAGGTAATTTTTAATTTCCCGATATTAACCAAATTCGCAACTAGAGTAGTAGGTGTAATGTAGGTTCCTGGAGAGATAGAACGCAATCCTATTTTTCCAGAAAAAGGAGCTCTTACGGATGTTTTTGCAATTTGAGCTCTAATTAATTGCACTTGGGCTTGTGTTGATTTGTGCTCGGCTCTTGCCACATCATATTCTTCTTGGCTGATGGCTTCTTTTTGCAAAAGCAATTTAGCTCTTCTAGAATTTTCTGCGGCTAAACCTTCTTTAGTTGTTGCTTGAATGAGTTGGGCTTTTAATTCTTGGTCGTTGACTTTAAATAAAACTTGACCTTTGTTTACAAAACTTCCTTCTTGAAACGAAATGGCTTCTACAATACCAGAAACTTCACTTCTAATTTCAACTTGTTCATTGGCTTCGATAGAACCTGAAAGCGATAAATTGTTTTTAAAAACTTGGGTTTTAATAACGATTCCACTTACGTTCATCGGTTTGTCTTTTCCTCCTTTGTCTTTTGAATCTCCTCCTTTTTTAGAATTCGAAACGACTCTGTAGGCTATAAAACCTCCAATGATAAGAACTAAAAGCGTGTAAACAAGGTTTTTTATTTTCATAAGGTTATTTATTTTTTTTGGTAATTCTTTGGGTGTGGAAAGCAGTTTTTTTTAACCTTCTAAAGTAAGATAAATTGAATTTTAAACTTGCTTTTTTATCAATTAATTAGATGAGACATCATAAATAATCAATGGTTTAATTGGTTTTTAAAAAAAGTTCAAAAACAAAAGTAAAGCATTTGTAAGAAAGCGATAATAAGAAAAAATAATTTAACATTTGTACATACAAATTAATAAAACAACTCGGAATCGTTTCGTTTTAAATCATAAATTCTTAAAAACAAAGAGAATTTAATAATAGATTTAACTAATATAGTTCCAAATATTTTTTTTCTTGGTAAGTTCTATAAAAACCATTCTAAGGATAGTGTTTTCTGGTTTTTGCATAGAAGGGTCGTCATTCAATACTTTGAAAGCGTAATTTCTAGCCAAAAGCAATATGTCTTTGTCTTTGACCAAATCCGCAATTTGAAGGTTTAAAACCCCACTTTGTTGGGTTCCCATTATATCTCCTGGTCCGCGTAATTTCAAGTCTACCTCGGCAATTTCAAATCCGTCGTTGCTATTGACCATAGTTTCCATTCTAATTTTACTATCGCTAGTCAGTTTGTGAGAAGTCATCAAGATGCAATAACTTTGTTCAGCACCACGACCTACGCGACCACGCAATTGATGGAGTTGAGAGAGTCCAAAGCGTTCGGCACTCTCAATAATCATTACGCTGGCATTTGGCACATTTACACCAACTTCAATTACAGTAGTGGCTACCATAATATTTGTTTTTCCTTCGGCAAAGCGCTTCATTTCGGCATCTTTTTCAGCAGGTTTCATTTTACCGTGCAAAATCGAAATGGAATAGTCGGGTAGGGGGAAGTCTCTAGAAATACTCTCGTAACCATCCATCAAATCTTTGAAATCCATTTTTTCGGATTCCTGAATTAAAGGATACACAATATAAATTTGTCGCCCCAAAGCGATTTCATCTCGAATAAATTTCCAAACTTTCAAACGGTTGGAGTCAAAACGATGCACAGTTTGAATGGGTTTTCGACCAGGAGGCAATTCATCAATAACCGAAACATCTAAATCGCCATACAAACTCATCGCCAAAGTTCTAGGAATAGGTGTAGCCGTCATCACCAAAACGTGTGGTGGAATGGAGTTCTTTTTCCACAATTTAGACCTTTGTTCTACGCCAAAACGATGTTGTTCATCAATTACGGCTAAGCCTAAATTTTGAAACTGCACTTTGTCTTCCAATAGCGCGTGCGTACCAATTAAGATTTGCAAACTTCCATTTTCGAGTTCTTCGTGAATGATTTTACGTGCTGCAGTTTTGGTTGAACCTGTTAGTATTTTAATGTTGATATTTAAAGTATTTGCAAATTCTGAAAGTCCGATAAAATGTTGATTGGCCAAAATCTCTGTGGGCGCCATCAAGCAAGCCTGAAAACCATTGTCTAAAGCCAAAAGCATACTCATAAAAGCCACAATCGTTTTGCCTGAGCCCACATCTCCTTGCAACAAACGGTTCATTTGGGCATTGCTACCCATATCGGTTCGGATTTCCTTGATTACTCTTTTTTGTGCATTCGTCAAATCAAAAGGCAAGTGATTTTGATAAAAATCGTTGAATAATTCCCCTACTTTTGAAAAGGGATGTCCTTTGATTTTGTGTTTGCGAATCAAATTTTTGGTAATCAATTGCAGCTGAATGTAGAATAATTCTTCAAACTTCAGACGAAATTGTACTTTGGCTAGGGCCTCGCTGCTTTTTGGAAAGTGAATATTGAATAATGCAGCATTCTTTGGAATCAATTTCAATTCTTCAAGCAAATATTTCGGTAAAGTCTCGGTAAACAAAGCCTGTGTTTCTAAAAACAATTGCTGCATCATTTTGTTGATGACTCTGTTGCTAATCCCTCTGTTGGTCAAAGTTTCGGTAGAGGGATACACGGGTTGCATAGCCGAACGCAAGCTTTGTTGATGCTCAGCGAGTAACTCAATCTCGGGATGCGCTATACTGAACTGACTGCCGTATTGGGTACATTTCCCAAAAACAACACACATTTCATTGAGTTTTAAGCTCTCCTTAATCCATTTGTGACCTTGGAACCAATTCAAATCCATTTGTCCCGTCTCGTCAATGAAAGTAGCTACTAAACGCTTTTGGTTTTTACCAAACTCCACCGTTTTGATATGGATGATTTTACCAATAATTTGCACCTCGGCGGTGGTGCCTTGCAATTCATTGATTTTGTAATATCGAGTACGGTCAATGTAGCGATTGGGATAAAAATTGACCAAATCTCCATACTTATGAATCCCTAATTCTTTGCGAAGCAATGTCCCGCGAGTGGGGCCAACGCCTTTCAAATATTCAATGGGAGTTTCTAGGAGATTGTTGGACATTTTTGAGTTATCGGTTATGAGTTATGAGTTGTCAGTTATGAGTTACTTTGAATTTTTAATTCGCAAAGCGAAGATACTAGATTGTTTCTAGATTTGGAAATGGGTTTGTTTAGGAAATTCCTTCAATTCACAATATCTTTGGAAACTAAATACTAGAGATATGGTTATTGATAAAATTGAGAATTACAGACTATACAGCCAATTGACCAAACATTTGGCCAAAGGTTTTGAGTTTATAACTACCACCGATTTAAAGGCTATTGCCTCAGGAAAGCACGAAATTGATGGCGAGGCTGTTTTTGCGATTGTACAAGAATATGATACCAAAGACGAATCCGAATGTGTCCTGGAAGGGCACCACAAATATATTGATATTCAATACGTAATCAGTGGAGTTGAGTTGATGGGATTTGCGCCTTTGACCAACCAGAAAATGGTGGAAGAAGACTTAGAAAAGGATTATACATTTTATGAAGGTGACACTTCGTTATTGCGAGTGGAAGAAGGGATGTTTACATTGTTTTTTCCTGAAGATTTGCATCGCCCTTGTGTAAAAGCTGGTGTGGTTTCGAAAGTGAAGAAAGTAGTGGTGAAGGTTAAAATTTAATTCAAAAAATAATGACAACACACTTAGCACTCCTCCGTGGCATCAATGTTTCTGGACATAATATGATTAAAATGGAGGTTTTGAAAGCAACTCTTGAAGCCGTTGGTTTTAAGAACGTACAAACCTATATTCAGTCTGGAAATGTTTTTGTTGATAGCGAAGAGGAAAATCCTGCCAAGGTAGGTTTTATGATAAAGCAAGAACTATTTAAAGCTCTTGGTCTTGAAGTTCCTGTGGTGGTGATAGGAAAATCGGATTTGGAGGCTTGTTTTGCCAACAATTCTTTTTTGAAGGAAAAAGAAGTGGATTTGAAAAAATTGTATGTGGCTTTTATTTCGATGGAATTGAAAAGTGATAGTATCAATGATTTAAAAATGAGTCAAGTAAAACCCGATGAAGCACAGATTGATGCTAGTAGAATTTACATTAAATACGCTGTTGGCGCTGGGAAAACGAGATTCGACCAAAAATATATTGAAAAAAAATTAAACCTGATTGCTACGATAAGAAACTGGAATACAGTGACTCAGCTTCTTAAGTTGTTCGAAGAAAGATAAAATTTTAAAAAAAATAAAATAATTGACGCAACCTTTTTCGATTATGACAATCTAAGCTAAGAGATGCGGTTTGTAGTAGGATACAATTGTTACCACAATGACTACTTTGGGCTACAGCTTAAATTGTTTATAATTTGATTTTTTGGTTAATTTCAATTATGACGGCACCTTAAAGAGAACTCTAGAGCTTTTGCTTTATTGTTCTCTTTTTTTTAAGACCATTTACCCAAAAAGTACGGATGTTGCCTTTTAGCCCCGGGAGTAGCGGCATCCTTTGCTTTTTTTCTTTAGAAAAGCAAAGATATAGCGAATCACGGGACCATTGATGGCTAAAAAGTCCCATTCTTCCTGCTCCTAATACAACGCTTAATTAGGAATTAAATCGCAATACCAAAAGCCGTAGTCAAAGGCATCTGAGGCGCTGGTGTCGCAAGCGGTATCGGACGTATCTGTGGTGGCTGGTTTTTCGTATTTTCGGTAGACTACTTCTCCGATTTCAAAATCAATGGGCTGTTTGAACAATGGACCGTCGAAAGTAAAGGTGTGGAATTCGCCGTTTTCGCCACAAACATCGACGTTTTCTGGTAAATCGTTGATGAAATCTTGGTCAATGATGCGGCCCACAAAACTTTTGTCCAAATAGCGCTCGTTGACGCAAACGACGATGGTTTTGAAGCCTAAATCAATAAATTCTTGAATCAAGTCTTTTGTTGGTATTTTCCATAAGGGGAAAACACCTTGCAAATCCATCGTGGCGAGTTTGTCTTCGCGGTATTGGCGTAAATCTTCGAGGAAAATATCGCCAAAAATCGAGTGGGTGATGCCTCTGGTTTTGAGTTGTGTTAAGGTTGCGGCTAAGGCATTTTCGTAAACTTCCATCGTAGGCATTTCAGGAATTTCGACGATTTCTAGCGGTAAGCCGATGCTTTGAGCTTGCGATTGCAGCAATTCAACACGAAGACCGTGCATAGAAACGCGTTGGTATTTTTGGTTGACACTCGTCAAAAGACAGTCGATTTCGAACTCGGGATTTTGTAGTGTTTTGTATAAAGCAAGTGCAGAGTCTTTGCCGCTGCTCCAGTTAAATAAAGCTTTTGTTTTCAATTGGGGTTTGTTTTGGTTGCAAACTTACACATTTTGTACGATGGATAGGCCAAAGGTTTGTAACTTTGAAATTCAAATCCTATCGAAAATCTGTTTAGATGAAATATATTTTTCTTTTTTTAACCTCATTTATTTTTGCGCAACAAACGCAATCGGTTGACTTTAAAATAGCTAAGGGACAATTGTTTGTAAACCCAAAGGACAAAACGATTGCGGGGACTATTACCTATCATTTTAATGTGTTGCGACCCATCGATACGATTAAGATTGATGCGCAAAATATGCAGTTTACCAATGTGAAATTGAACGACAAACCGATTTCTTTTGTTACCAATGGAAAACAATTGTTGTTAATTTATCCGTTTAAAAAAGGTAAAAAATGGGTGCAGTTTTTTTATGAAGCCAAACCTAAGCAAACCTTATACTTTATAGGTTCTGAAGCGAATGCTAATTTACAGATTTGGACGCAAGGACAAGGGAAATACACCAGCCATTGGTTTCCGAGTTTTGATGATGTGAATGAAAAAGTGGTTTTTAACTTGGAAATTATCTTTGATAAAAACTATCAAGTCATTGCCAATGGAACCTTGAAAGAGAAAATAACGAATGGCAATAACACTTACTGGCGCTATAGAATGCAAAAGCCTATGAGTTCGTACTTGTTGATGATGGCTATTGGTAAATTTGATAAAAAAACGCAACAATCCAATTCTGGCGTGCCTTTAGAATGGTATTATGAACCTAAAGATGCAGCGTTTTTTGAACCAACCTATCGCCATTCGGAGGCTATTTTTAATTTTTTGGAGAAAGAAATAGGAGTGAAATACCCTTGGGGGAATTACAAGCAAGTTCCTGTTAGAGATTTTTTATATGCAGGAATGGAGAACACTTCGGCAACCACTTTTTCGAGTAGGTATGTGGTGGATTCTGTTGGGTTTAACGACCGAAAATATACCAATGTCAATGCACACGAGTTGGCACATCAGTGGTTTGGTGATTTGGTAACTGCCGAGAGCGGCAAACATCATTGGTTACAAGAAGGTTTTGCAACCTATTATGCGCTGTTGGCCGAGAAGGAATTGTACGGTGAAGATTATTTCTATAGTTATTTATACGAAAAAGCACAGCAGCTCAAATTTGCTTCTCGTACGGATACTATTCCGGTGTTGAATGCCAAAGCGAGTTCTTTGACCTTCTACGAAAAAGGTGCTTGGGCTTTATTTGTTTTGCATCAGAAAATAGGAGATAAGGCTTTTAAAAAAGCAATAAAAAACTATCTCAAGAAGCACGCTTTTCAAACGGTAAACACCAATGATTTTTTTGCTGAAATTGAAAAAGTTGCCGCTTTTGATACGAAATTATTTTCTAAAGTATGGCTTGAGGATTATAAATTCAATACTCTAGAAGCTAATGATTTACTTAAAAAAAATGCGGCAATAAAAGTCCAGTTAGAACTAGACCAATTGCGCAACACTCCTTTGGCAGAAAAGAAAGATTTTTTGATGAAAGTTTTGCAATCGGATGTCTATTATACGGTCAAAGAAAGTGTGATTTTTCAGCTTCGAAAAGAGTCCTACGACGATATAAAGGAGTTGTTAGCTGTGGCTATGGCGACTAAGAATTGGTCTATCCGACAGAAAATCGCAAATCTATTTCCTAAAGTTCCAGAAGCCTTCAAAGCCGATTATGAAACCTTGCTAACCGATGCTTCTTATCAAACGCAAGAAATTGCCTTGTTTCAATTGTGGAATAGTTTCGAGAATGACCGAATTCGTTATTTGGACCAAACCAAGAATTGGAAAGGTTTTAACGATTATAACTTGAGAATTTTGTGGTTGGCTTTGGCTTTGAATACACCCAATTACAATGCAGATGCTGCCGCTTTGTCTAAAGAACTAATTCAGTATTCTAGTCTTGATTTTGAAGCGAGCACACGTCAGAATGCATTAGAGAGTTTGATTTTCTTAGATTTTTTTAACACAACTGTTTGGAAAAATTTAGCAAATGCTACTACGCATCATTTATGGCAATTTTCTAAATTCGCTAGAGATGCCATCCGAAAGCAAATCAAACAAGAAAATAAAAGGAAGGCTTTACAAGAAGTGGCTTTGGATTTGCCACCAAAAGAACAAGAAATTATCAATAGATTGTTGAACGAGTAATAAGCCAATATGAGGGCACTAGTGATTTCTGGAGGTGGAAGTAAAGGGGCATTCGCAGGAGGAGTTGCCGAGTTTTTATTGAATATTAAAAAGCAGCACTACGATATGTACATTGGTACTTCAACGGGTAGTTTGCTGATTTCTCATTTGGCTGTTGGAAAAGTGGACAAAATCAAAGAGATTTATACTAATGTTGGAATGAGTGATATTTTTAATATCAATCCTTTTAAAATCAAAAAAGAAAGAGGTTTTACCTCCGTTTCAATCAATCACTTTAATGTTTTGCTTCAATTTCTTAAAAGAAGACGAACTTTTGGAGAAAGTAAAAACCTATTGCATTTTATTCAAAATAATTTAACTCGCGAAGAATTTCAGGCCCTTCAAGTTCGAGAGGCAGATGTGGTTATTACCGTGACGAATATTTCGACTAACACCTCAGAATACAAATCCATCCACGAATGTACTTATGAAGAATACTGTGAATGGATTTGGATTTCTTGTAATTATATTCCTTTTATGAGTTTGGTGAAGAAAAACGGTTGTGAGTATGGTGACGGTGGTTTTTCTAATTTGGTACCTATTAACGAAGCTATTGCAAGAGGAGCTACAGAAATTGATGTAATCATCTTGGAGTCTGAACATCAATGCAATCGAATTGGTATCGGGAGAAACCCTTTTTCGTTGTTGATAGATATATTTAGAGTGACACTCGACCAAATAGAACGCTATGACATTACTTTAGGTAAAATGATGGCTTCCATCAAAAATGTACAACTCAACTTGTATTATACACCTATACAACTTACCGACAATGCATTAGTATTTGATCGGACTGAAATGCAAAAATGGTGGAAAATAGGTTTTGATTATGCCAAAAGTAAAAATGAAAACTACAGTGAAATCATTTTACCATAAATCACTTACTTCTTGTTTGATAAATGCCAAAGCCGCGTTACTAGGCGATTGTTTTTCTAACAAATCATTCAATATTAACTCACGCATTTGATTGGCGTTTTCTACAGTTTCTTTTTGAGCCGCCATTCGAATCATTTGAATAGTAGCGTTTTTAGCCGTTAAAATGATACTCCAGCATTCATCGGACATATACACTTGTTGGGTTAAATTGTGTTCAAATTCTTGTTCGATATGCGCGATAACCAATTGTTCGTAATCCGTTTTTATGGTCGAAATAGGAGCAATGCGAATCAATAACTGATTCAAACTAATGCGCTCCAAAAACAAAGTCATACGCTCATACGCCTGCAAACGGATGGGTAAAGCTGTTTTTTGAGCTTCTCTATGCAATAAAAAACGACGGCGTCCAGCCTCGTCTTTCGTATGTAAATTAAAAAATTGATAGGCCACCACTCCAGTAATTAGCGAGGGTAAAGTGTAACTAGCTAGTTCAATAATTCTTGTTGCGTCCATAAGTATAATTGGGTTTGGGGCACAAAAATAAACTTTTTTGGATTAGAATTGTTTAGTTGCTTAGCTGAATTATTGGTTAATTGGTTAAACTTTGTAGTAAATTCAGCCACGGATTTTACGGATGCTACGGATTTTTACAGTTATAAATTTGGTTAAACTTTTCGCCCCTTGCGGTTAAATTTTTTCACCACAAAGAAACACAAAGAAGACACTAAGAAACACAAAGTTTTATAATTCTCTTAGAGACCTTTGCTGTTAATTTTTTTACCACTAAGAACACAAAGAAGGCACCAAGCAACCCAAAGTTTTATAATTCTCTTTGCGACCCTTGCGTAAATCCTTGCGTCCTTTGCGGTTAAATTTTTAACCACTAAGAACACAAAGAACGCACCAAGAAACACAAAATTTTATAATTCTCTTAGCGACCTTTGCGTAAACCTTTGCGCTCTTTGCGGTTAAATTTTTTACCACGAAGCAATACAAAGTTATATAGCTTTCTTTGCGACCCTTACGTAAACCTTTTGCGCTCTTTGCGGTTAAGTACTATACACAAATTCCATAGATAGCTACTTCTATGTCCTTATTTGTCTTATATGGTTCAAAAAAAGAGTTAAATGAAAAAACTGTTATTACTTATATGTTTATATCTAACGGTTAAAAATTAAATTTTCTTCATCAATTGATACTCAAAATCATTCGATACTCCTATTTTTGCCGCAACCAATACAAAACCACCGCTCAATGGACGTTACCATCTTACTTTTACTTTGTTTAGCCGCTTTTGCCGCGGGATTTATAGATGCTATAGTAGGAGGAGGTGGACTCATACAGACCCCCGTTGGACTTATTTTGTTGCCCAGTCTTCCGGTAGCAACGGTAATTGGAACCTTAAAAGTACCTGCCTTCAGTGGTACCTCTTTTGCAGCTTTTCAATACTTGAAAAAAGTGGATTTAAACTGGAAATTACTCGGAATTATGATGCTTTTGGCATTTCCGTCCGCGTTTTTGGGGTCGACTTTGCTGACGTATGTGAGCAATGATTTTATGAAACCGCTTTTGTTGGTTGTGCTGTCGTTTTTGGTAATCTATACCTATGCCAAGAAAAATTTTGGCCAACATATAGAAAAAAATATTTCTGCTCAACGCCAAGTAATCAACGCTGTTGCCATCAGTTTTGTAGTGGGTCTGTATGACGGATTTATTGGTCCAGGCACAGGAAGTTTTTTGGTTGTGGCGTTTATTGCCATTATGGGTTTCGATTTTTTGCACGCTTCTGCGAATGCGAAAATGGTCAACCTAGCGACCAATTTTGGTTCGATTTGCTTGTTTATACTCAAAGGCAAAATCATTTGGGCGATTGCGATTCCTATGGCGGCTAGCAATGCACTCGGTGGATGGTTGGGCGCCAAATTGGCCATCAACAAAGGCAATGGTTTTATCCGAATCTTTTTTCTGGTGGTAGTCATTGGCACGTTAGTCCGATTTGCCTATGACGTTTTTTATAAATAAAAAAAGGAGAAATTTATCTCCTTTTTTGTGCTAATTATTCTTTACAATCCGTTTCAGAGAATTTGTATTTTACGTTTTCATAATCGATAGGTTGACCTTTGACAAAATAGGTTTTCCCTAAATACGTTTCTATTTTGCCATTACCGAGGATGAGTTCCTTTCCTTTTTTGAGTAAGGCCAATGGGTTTTTAAAGGTTGTTTTATCAGTTACACCTTCAACATAACTGTAATCAACCAGTAAGGTGTCTCCACTAAACTTCCCAATGATTTCGCCATTTTTAACGGGAGCATCAAATTCTTTCATCACCAAATTGCCAGTGATGGTTCCATCTTTTAAGGTGCTAAGTTTTAACGAAACTGTGTCTTTTTCATAGACTGCTTGGTAACAGGTTACTTGTAAAGGTTTTTGCTCAATTGCTTTTGAATTGTCTCCCTCTTTTTTGCAGCTTGTTAATCCCAAACATGAAATAATCATGTAAATCCAAAAATTGTTTTTCATGTTTTCTATTTTTTGTTATTTAAATTTAGTCCTAAATTACAAAATAATATCAAGTTATTGATAGAACGCAATGGGTGATTTTTATTTCCATACAATATAGCCCTTAAGACAAACTCTTAAAGAGAACAACGCACTACACACTCAGAAGTTTGAATGGAGTAGCGTGTTTTTTTGGTTTTTTGTTAGTTACTATTTAGAATTTATTTCTTAGGTAAAATTCAGAAAAATTGTATGTTTTTTGAAGAGAAATGAATATATTTGAAAATAAGTAATACATAACAAGCCTTCGATTATCTAACTGCATAATGAACCTATATGCGAAAGTTTGTTTCGTATTTGTATTAGTTAGTGGTAATTTAACCGAAACAATTCAAAACAGAGAAACAACGAAACATAAAGATATGACTAACTCAAATATTTCACTTAACTTTTTAGAAATTGAACCAATGGAGTTTGAAGTCAAATTTCATTGGAAAAAATTAAGTGAAATTCCCGAAGATCAACACAAGACTTTTTATATCCGAAATATTAAACTTAAAGAAGAAGACGAAAAGTATGAGAAAGTGGCTATCGTTTTTGAACCGCAAGAAAGTTTTAAAGAAAAAATTTGTTCTCAAAATTTCAATTTAGATATTACAAAGCAATTTTTGTTTAAAGCAATTTTTCAAAAATGCAAAAACGACGACTTGTTTGAAACAAACAAAGACAAATACAACAGATTATATTTTATCCTCAATAAACACAAAGAAGGCACAGAAACTATTTGGCTTGAACCTTACTTTTTATCTAAAACTAATTCTTTTGGATTTTTGTTGGACTTTAAGTTCTTTGTAGACGAAGAATATAAAAAAAGTATAGCAAGTCCTGTAGATAGAAGAATTTTACAATTATCAGGCACACTTGATAATTATGGAAAGTCAAACAAAGAGTTTTATATCTTTAAACAAGAAAAAATAAAACAATTCTTAACTAAGTTTTATTCTTTGATTAATCAATTTGGGTTTAATTCAAGTTTTGCTATTTCAAACAAATTATTAGAATTGAACTCTTTTTTGTTAGATGCAAAAATCTATCAATTTGAAAATGAAAGAGAAAATAAATCACCCTATTTTGGACTTCAAGCATTTCCACCTCTTCAAAAACCTTTGAATGATACAAATTTCATTTTTGTATTTAAAGATAGCGATAGAAATATTGCTATTGATTTATTAAAAGGTTTAAAAGGCGAGAGTTTTCCTCAACAATTTGCAGGAATTGAAAAATTGTTTAGAATTAAATTTAACAACAACAATATTACGGGAAAAAAAGTAAATGAGATAAATGATGAAGTATTGAATGACTTGGTTAAGGAAATTAAGGAAAGTTCCATCAATTTACTTCCGATAATTTTGACCAATTCCAAAACAAGTGAGCTTGATGAAAAACTTTACTACAAAATAAAACATTGTTTCACCTCTAATAATATTGCTTGTCAAGTTGTTACAAAAGAACTTGTAAATAATTCATACACTCTTAAGTATTCATTAAGTAATATTGGACTTCAAATTTTCGCTAAATCTGGTGGGAAACCTTGGAAGATTAAACCAGCAATAAATGATTGTTTAATAATCGGCATTGGAAATAAGAACAAAGAAACTTTCATTGAAATTGACGAAAAGAAATGGATAAAGAAAATTGAAAAATATTTTACTTATTCAGTATTAACAGACAGTAGTGGAATATTTAAAGAAATACAAATTTTAAGTGAAGACGAACAAGAAGAAAATTATTATTCTAAATTAGTTCAAAAACTAAAATCAATTGTTGAGATAGCAATAACGGAAGGCAATAAAAATATTGTAGTTCATACGCCGCATAGAATTAGTAAAGAAAAAGTTTGGGATAAAGTATTTAAGAATATTCCAAATGATATTTTAATATCTATCATAATAATTAACGATAAGCATAAATACTTTGGTTTCGATTTAACTAAGAACTCATTAGTTCCATATGAAAGTAGCTGTGTTGCTATATCAGAGTTTGAATATTTAGTTTGGTTTGAAGGATTACAGTTTAATAATTCTGCATTTACAAAACCAATAGGAAGCCCTATTTACATAAATTTTTGGTATTCAAACAATATGGCTAATTTGAAAAATTTGAATTTCAGAAACAAACTTTTACAAGATTGCATTAATTTATCAGGTGCAAACTGGCGTGGATTTAAAGCAAAGCAATTGCCAGTTTCAATTTTTTACTGCCAAAAAATATCTGAATTTTTAACTAAATTTGAAGAGTACAATTATGACAATATTAGCATTGATAATTTAAAGCCTTGGTTTTTATGAGAAGTTTTAAGGAAGATGAAATACTGGTTTTGTTAGGTGCAGGTACAAGTTGCGATGCAGGTATAAAGAATTCTAACCAAATTATTACAGATATAGAAAACCAGTTAAAAACAAATGAAGATTGGAAAATATATGCCGAACTATATAATTATATTAAAAGTGTGTACTATCAAAAACAACTACATAAAGGATCTTCAGTATATGAAGTAAACTTCAATATTGAGAGCCTTGTAAGTTTATTAAATATCATAATTTCAATAAAAGACAAAAAATTAGATATTTACTCATTTGTTGGTAGTTGGGAAAAAGATTTGCAACCTTTTATTACTGAAGAAAAATCAAAACATTTAGCCACAAATTTTAGAGAACGTATTATTAAATCTTTGCGTGGTGATTGGCTTATGCCAAATAATTGGATTGAAAACTCCATATATTTTAAAAAGCTCATTGATTTTAAAAAAGAATATGATGGTAATTCATTAAAAATTTTCACTTTAAATTATGATAAATGTGTTGAGCAAAACTTAAAAGAAGAAAAAATTGAATGCGGATTTGATGAATTTGACAAATGGAATTCCAAACGCTATGACTATGAAAATACTCAAAGTGATTATTATCTTTATAAACTTCACGGTTCAATTGATTGGAAAAAGAAGAAAGAAGAACAACTTACTCAATTTAATGGCGAAATAAGTCCAGAAGATTTAGCAATAATATTTGGTATTAGCAATAAATTGCAATCCTACGACCCATACTTGTTTTATTTCTATGAATTTAGAATTCATTGTATTAAAGCAGAACTTGTGATTTGTTCAGGATATGGTTTTTTCGACGGTCATATTAACGATGTTATCAAACACGGTTTTGCTGAAAACAAAAATAAAAGGTTAGTTGTTAATGTCTTTGATGACGGAAAAAATGATAAAGAAATTCAAAAAGAAATTTCAGATAAACTTCTAATTGATGTTGGACAGATAAAGGTATTCAATAAAAGGGCAAAAGATTTTTATACAGAAGATTTGAAACTTGAAACATTGAGTAACTTATTCCCCGATAACGATGAGGATTTACCAGTTGGAATTTAGTATAGAAAAAAACTTCCACTAACAGCAAGATCAAAATGGCGAAATTTATTATAAATTCACGTTTATTTCCTCCAAGAAATTTTATCATAATAAAAAAATAATCGCTTACGAAGTTCGCCACTTCGTGAATCCCAGTAACGTTAAGGCAATGCTGAAAAATTGTGCTAAGTACCAACCAAAAAGTAATATTATGAGAAAAAAAGATTCAGAAAAAATCGTTAGTGATTTAATAGAAGTCATTACAGGAAAATTATTAGACAATTATAAGAATCAGAATGGACTAGTAATCGATTCTGTTGAGACCTTAAACATATTAGATTTTGAAATTGATAAGGAAAATGAAGATCGTGATAAAATAATCGTTACCAAAATCATTGCTTCTGCAAGAGTTTGGGTTAAGTTTACAGAAGGCTCTAGAAGTTCAGATAATATACATTTGCATAATAATAAGTCTGTTGAATTTGTCTATAATAAAGAAACAGACGAATTTGAAATGGTTGCAAGCGATGTTGTATTTTATATGGATTCTTTTTAATAGTTAAATCACAAAATATGATTTAATAAACAACCAAAAAATAATATATGAGAACAATCAGTTACATCGTAAGTTTACTGTTAGTAGGCGTTGCCTTTTTTTTATTGTCCGAATATCTAGATTCAGAAAGAATGGGAGTAATTGCTGGCGGCATTACCGCTATTGGTTTTATGTTGAACTTGACCAGTTATTTTAGTCTTAACGCTCAGAAAGAAGTAGGAAAGTAACTAGCTTTCGAAATTCTCCAACAATAACAAAACGCGCTACACACTCAGAAGTTTGAGTCGAGTAGCGCGTTTTTTTGGTTTAGTTTAGGTTTTGTTTATTTTTTTCCTTTGGTGTTTACGATAGGTAAAATGGTTTTCGTTTCTCCAAAAACGTGACTAAGGTCGCTAGGCGCTAAGCCATTATTGTTGTTGTGACAAGAAAAACAAGAAATAGAATTCGCCGAAGTCGATGCTGAGGAGGGCGATTGTACATATGTTTCCATCGTACTGTTAGACAATTGCGCCGTACCAATGGCATCTCCAAGCGGAGTTGGTGTAGGTATAGAATCGATCGGTGTTTGATTATTCACTTGTGGCGCATAAGGATAACTAGCACCATTGGGCGCATTGCCACCAAAAGTCCAAGTAGCACCAATCAAAAGATAATTTTTTCGAATGTCGTTACCTACCAATAAACTACGAATGTCGTTGTTGATAGAAATAACCTGACTATTGGCATCAGCAGGAGTTTTGTCTTCTGGATTAGGTACAGTGTTGGAAGCACTTCCCCAAGCCATGATTCTTCTAGCACCAGGACTATAAACTTCTGGGTTAGTAATTAAAATGGTATCACCACTTACGGTCATATTTTGGAAGTTTTGTTGTGCACCTTGGTCAGAAGCATTCGCATTAAACAACCATCCTGTTCCTTTATCAGCTGGTACTTCTTTGATTTGTCCTTTGGTGTCTTTATAAGAATACGCCTCGTTTGGTGTATTTTTTTGATGTTCAAAAGTAGCCCAAATCATTTCTGGATGTCCAGCGACACTACCTACAACGTGCATTCCTACCAAAGCCAACGTAGCGGTTCTTTCGCCGTTTACCACCCATTTATTTGGATTGGATTTGTTGTAGGTTGGAATGATTGCTTTGATGGTAACATAACTTTTGGCATTAGGCAGGTTGGTGGTTTCTACCCAAGAGGTTTTCAATTCCATTGCCAAGGCATCGGCATCTGGAGGATTGGGTAATCCTTTTGCTTTAGCGTAAGCCAAAATACTGTTGAGCTCTTTTTGTGTCGTTGGAAATTGAGAATTATTCAATTTTCCTTCGTTGACACCACTTAGGTAATACGCATATACATCGTTTACCATAGTAATGTAGTACACCAGTGATTTGTTTTCGGCCATTAATGCTCCATTGGAACCTGCTTGTCCTTGCTCGGTTTCGATTTGATTTCCTGAGGCGTCTAGGAAAATTTGTTTTTTTCCGAGTTTGAAGCTATGCACCACACGATTAGGATTGATTTTGCTTTTTATCACGGCTTTAGGCCCTTCAATAACTTTTCCTTTTGCATCTAAAAAATCAATGCCTCTTTTTTCGTTATTGACCAAACTTTTGATAGCTACCAATTCGTTTTTGGCATTTTTAAGAAAAGTTACTTCGTTGTCTTGACTAGTTTCCACTTCAAACATTCTTCCTTGCTTGTCCATAATTACTGGAAGTTTGTTCGGACCATTTTGACTAATGTGAGGGGTTACTCTCAATAACTCTCCAGGAGTATGTGGTACTAATTTTCGAATGCCGTGAGGATTTTGTTTGCTTACATCAAAAGGAGGTGAAACGTTGTAAAATACTGGAGATTCCATAACTGTTCCACTGTTTCCATAACCTCCTGAAGAAGGAGAGGTAATCCAAAGGAACATTTGGTGTGACCATTTGTAAAAATCGCAATTGTTTTGATGTGGAAAAGTTACGCTATTGGCGGGAGAAACTAATCCGTTTTCGGTGGCTTTACCACTGGCAAACCAACTATCAAAATCAGTTTTAGAAACGGTACATGTTTTTTCTACGTCCAATGGTAGGTAACTGGCTTCGATGTCGGCATCTTTTTTACATCCCAAAAGGATTAATCCAGTGGTTATAAAAAGTCCGACTGCTATTTTTGTTTTTGAAGTTTTCATTTGTAGCAAAATTTAGTTTTTTAGTTTTATCTAATGCTTGTTTTTAAAGTTTTATTTGGTACAGTTTCCATTGCCTCTTTTAGAGTTTTACCAGCATTAGATGGTTTGTGTCCAATAACTTCTGCAGTGAATTCTATTGTTTCATTTGAAACGATCTCAGGCGATAAATGGTTGAGACTAAAATGCGCTTTGACACCCAAATGCGTTTGGCAATTGGCACACCCTTGAATAGCATTTCTGCTCAATACTGATTTTACTCCAACCAAATGTTTTTCACCATTTACGGTAGCGTGTGCAGCAATAATAAAAGATCCACTAATGGCAGCTTTATTGGCACCAGAAACAATTAATGTTTTATTGCTATAGGTTTCAGAAACTTTCATGAACTGTACTTCATTTGTTGAGCTTTCAGGCCAGAACGGCTGATCCAAAGAACCAATGGAGTAGGTGTAGTTGAGTTGCTTTTCAATATTCACCACATGAGTGGAATTATAAGGATTTCCGTTAGCATCTGTGAATGGCATTAATGGGGAATCCATAGAAAGCCATACGTTCCCTGATACACCTGGTGTTGGCCCTTGACTATCTACAGAATTGGTTCCTGGATATTCTGGGATCACCTCTAAAGTGTCAAGATTTCCGGTTTTTTTCTGCCAAACCCAAAACATACGATCCACATTACAATGATGGAAAAAGAAAATAGGATCTAGCCCTGCTGTATCATTTTCGCCCATATCTCCATTTGCTCCAACAATTGGTGATGCATCAAAATTTTGACCAGGAACAGTCGTTATGTCTGCTCCACCAACAGCCAAATGAATGTCATTGTGTGGTTGCTCTAATGGTACTACAGAAACTGCACCAGTGGGTAGTAAATCATTATAAGCTTGACTTGAGGTGGTGTTAGAGAAAACAGTATAGTTTGGTGCGTTTAAGCAATCTTTATAGGCTTGATGAACACCAGCTGGAAAAGTTGTGGGTTGGGTATTGTTTACGCCATCTGGTGCAATAGGCACTACAGAAAGATTAAGCCAATTCACTACATTTTGATTCAATACCGCATTTCCTTCAGCCGATGTCGGCCATTGGGCATTATGAATGGCAGTTTGTTTTTGATCTTCAGGAGTACCCACCAAACCAGAGTAAGGATATCTTACAGTAGTGTAGCCTACCTCTTTGGTATATAATCCACCGCCATTGGCTTGATCTGAGGAAACATTATCTGTAATGGTTACTGGAAAAGTAAAGGAAACCAATGGATTAGGGATTACAGTTCCATCAGCATATTTAAAGGTGTCATCGGTCAAACAACTTGGGATTCCATGTTTTAAGGAATACTCATCTGTTTCGTCCCAGTACGGTAACATTACATTTTCGCAACCTGGAATACTTTGCAAGGCTTCTTCTAAACGTACCAAGTACATCCTGTGCCAAGTTGGGAACAATACATTACCATGATTGCACCATCCGCCCCACCATTGACTATTTCCGTAACCCGCTCCTCTAAAAGGTTCTCCGTGATAACCTCCGATTACAAAAAAGGAGTTAAGATCACTTGGATCTAAAGCTTTAATTCCAGCCCAAGCCGTCATTAAGTTTTCTAATTCTGTAGTGAAACCGTTCTCGTAATCTCTTTGGATTTCTAGAATCGATTTTCGTACTCGTATTTGATTTGTTGCTGACATTTTATTTGAGGTTAGTTTATTGATTTAAGTTTATTGTTTTGTCTAGAGAGTAAATAGCCAATTACTTGTACACCAAAGCTTAGCCATAATGAACTAGAGATTATAAAAATCATTCCTAGTACTGCAATCCATTTTTCGAGGGGAAAAAAAAGTTTTCCTATGAGTAGAAGAATCGCACCAGTAAGACTTAATTGAAAAGGGATGTATCCATTTTTATGAGATTTTCTATATAGAATAACCAGATAGATTCCCAAGAATACTAGTAATACCGGAAGTAACCAAGACATATAAGGCAACTGTGATAAACCTAGAAAGCCAAATAAGCTCATGTAGGCAGCCCAACATAGTGGACATTTTGGAAAGAAAGCAATAAGAACACTCAGAGCAACAGAGGATAAGGATTTGAATCTAAAGTTGGGTTTGTCTTGCTCAAGTATTTCTTTTTTTAACTCCTCTGTTTTTTTATGATGGCAACAGCAGTTATTCGTATTTGAAAATGTATCGTTCATAATCTCTTTTTTTAAGTTATAGTTGCTATTTGTTTTCAGGTTGCAATACAGCATAAAAAGAACAAACGACTCCTGCTGGGCTTGTACCTCCTTGGCCGTCTGGATGTGGAATGGCTCGCGTAACACTTCCTACCAAGGCTGGAATTTGGTTTACTCCGTTTGGAATTTGAGGTACTACATAACAGAGGTAGTCATAGACCCAAAGTGATCCACCAACGATTCCGCTTCCTTGAAACCAAAGACAAGCTGGATTGCCGTATTGAAAGGAACCTTTCAATTCAAGTTCCCAACCAGTATCGTATATTTTACCTGTTAAATTTCCGTCTTCGGTTGTGATTATTTGAAGGTTACCTCTTCCAAATTCAAGGGTATCAAAAGCCACAGATAAATCAGGATTGTTGAGTAGACTTCTGTAAGTCCATACTCCAGAGCCTAATGTGGGAGTGATTTTTTGTGTCATAATTCTATCGGGTTAGTTAATAATTTTCTCTATTTGAAGTGTTAAAGCCTCAGAAAAACCTTCGTCCTCTTTCCTCATTTTGTCAGTAATGTATTGAGGTGCATGATCTGGATCACCTGCATCTATTGGGGGATTGGGTTGGTATTGTATGAACAATTGTGTGGTTTGAGCAGCCTCAAGTCCTTTAAGAATTAGTACCATTTCTAAGGCAAGATCTAATGAAGAAGAAATACCACCACCAGTAAATATTTTACGTTCCATATCTATCGAAAAACGAGGATAGCTTGGAGGAATTTTTAATTGTAAGTAATCAGATAGTAATCCTAATGTTGGAATTTGTGACCAATAAGTGGTGGCCAAACAGTTTTTTAAGATTCCTGCCGCTGCAAGTATAAAAGCGCCAGTGCATACAGAACCATTCCAAATTGTGGTTTCGGCAATTTTTCTAATGTAGTTTAGATACGTTTCATTTTGCATGGTGCCAACTACGCCATCTGGTCCACCGCCAGGTACAAAAAGAATGTCTACTTTTGGAGCGTTAGAAAAAGTATAATTAGATACAACGCTAACTCCCTCGGTTGTAGTAATGGTTTCTTCTGTGGCCAACCAAATGGTTTTAAAACCATCACAAGAACTGAAAACTTGAGTTGCTCCAGCAAAATCGACAAGAGTGCATCCTTGATAGAGAGCAAATCCAACGATAATATCATTTGTAGTGTCCATATTTTTTTATTTGAATGAAAACCATAGTTTGTTTTCAATACTAAAAATACATCGACTTGCTGTAGCGATTTAATTAAATGGTATGAGAAGCAATATTAGTGTGACAAGAGTTATTTTTTTAGGTATAAACGCTTATTTAGTATTTGAGCTAAAAAAATAGTTTTAAAAATACATTTTTGTAAACAAAAGAAAGCAATGTTCTCACATTGCTTTTTTAGTTATTTAGGTTGAATCAAAAATTCTTTCGGAGGTTGTGCTTGCAGCAAATGGGTTACGAAATAATCCCATCGTTTGCGCATCATATAAAAAGTGTCTCCACCAAAACCATGACGTGCATTAGGGAAAAGGATGAAATCAAAATCTTTATTGGCTTTTTGTAAAGCTTGAATCACTAGATAAGTGTTGTAAGGAGGTACATTGTCATCCATTCCGCCATGCGCTAATAATAATTTTCCTTTTAGATTTGCAGCAAAATTAGCATTGGCTTGATCTTCATAGTTTGATTTCCCATTGGCATCTTTGGTCAAAAGCCCTATATATCGTTCTCCCCAATCGTCTTCATAATTTCGGTTTTCATGATTACCAGATTCGGAGATACCCACTTTGTAAAACTCTGGATATCGGAACAAGGCTGCAGCTGTAGCATAACCACCACCTGAATGCCCCCAAATCCCCACTTTGTCCAAATCCATAAATGGGTATTTAGTGGCTAATTGTTTAATTCCCGAAATTTGATCTTCTAAAGTGTTATCCGCCATATTGCCATAACAAGCATCGTGAAATGATTTAGAACGGTCTGGATTACAAGTTCCATCAATGATAACAACTACAAAACCTAATTCGGCTAAAGCCTGATGATCACTTCGTGCTGAGAAAAAATTACGACTGCCTACACCGCCACCTTGAGGTCCGGGATAAATATAATTAACTACAGGATATTTTTTAGTTGGATCCAAATGAGTAGGCGTAAAGAGTAATCCGTATAAATCCCATTTTCCATCTCTTGATTTTACTTTGATGGGTTCTGGTGCTTTCCAACCTGTTGCCTCTAGTTTTGAGATATCCGCTTTTTCAAGTGTTGCAATTAGTTTTCCATTTGTAGCTCTCAAAACCGAAACTGGTTCTACATTGGGTTGCGAATAAGTATCAACAAAATAGTCTCCATTGGGTGATAATGAGATGTTGTGGTTCCCATCTTCTGGAGTAAGTAATTGAAGATTTTTTCCGTTGAAATCAATTCGGTAAAAATGACTGAAATAAGGATCACGACCCGTTTCTCTTCCATTAGCTTCAAAATAAAGTACTCGATTTTTTTCGTCTACTTTTAAAAGTTGGGTTACTACAAAATTCCCTTTGGTAATTTGTGATTTTAATTTACCAGTTTTGGCATCATACAAATATAAATGTCCCCAATCGTCACGTTCACTGTACCAAATGATTTCATTGGAACTTTCTAAATAATGCCAATTTACTTTTCCTTGACCACTTTCGTATTGTGTGGCCACTTTTTCTTCAAAAATGTCCTTTACAGCTCCTGTTAGCGCATCGGAAATTCTGACTTTGGCTTCTTTATGATCTCGTGAAGTAGAAACAAAGGCTAATTTCGTTCCATCAGCATTCCATTCGTTATCATCAAAAGAACCAGAACACGAAATATCATCGCACAAGGTTCCTCTTCGCGGATCGGGAGCCATATTGAAACGAATAACTTTTGGCGTTTCGACTTCGATAATTACACGCTCAATTTGAATTATTTTTTCATCACCAGGTAGCGGATATTTCCAAGCTTCTAATTTAGGAGTTCCTACATTGGTTGAAACCAAATACATATCTTTTACGTGACGTTGATCTTGTTGAAAGGTCGCAATTTTTTTAGAATCGGGAGACCATAATAAAATGGCTTTATTACTGTGTTTCCATCCCGCATTATCGGTGGCATAGCCGTAATCTTTTACGCCATCGTAAGTCAGTTGGGTTTCTTTTTGTGAAGCCAAATCTTTGATCCATAGATTCCAGTCTTTGATAAAAGCGGCTTTTTTACCGTCTGGAGATTTTACTTCAAAAGGAGTAACTGTATAAGTTGGGGTAGTAACTGTATTGTTTTCAGGGAGCAACGATTTTAAATCTGACCCTGTTTTTCGAGTGCCATCAACTGTATGGATCACTACTATTTCTTTTCCTTTGGAAGTGGTGATGTTGTACCAAAAATCACCATTGGGCAACCAATTTGGGTTTACGTTACTATTGAAAACTAATTTGTTGGTATTGAATCCTAAATATTTTACCGCTTGTTCATAATCGGTTGAGGTAAGTGTTTTGTTGCTGTTTTGCGCTTGGACAGAAAGGACCATGAGTATTACAACAAGAAAATGAAAGCTTTTTTTAGTCATAGTTGTTAAATAATAATTGTTTTGGATAAATTTAAACAATTCTACTTAACTATTATGGTTTTGCTTTTTAATACAATTATGACCATCCATTACAAACATGATTTGTAAAACAATTAATTGCCCAATAAATAAATCATTTTTTGCTCAGGATCAATGCAATTTGATCCCTATTTGTAATGAATGTAAGGGATGGTCATGAATTTTATTTTATTCTTTTAGGAATTTTATTACTTGTTTGGTTCCGTCATTCTTTTGGATAGTGATAAAATACAATCCAGCAGTAAAGTTGGAAACATCAATACTATTGTTTACAAGTTTTTGATTTACCATAACATTTCCTGAAGAAGAAATCACAGTTAAATTAGCGTCTGTCAAATCCGTTTTAAAATAAAGTATATCTTTTGTAGGATTTGGGTAAACTGTAATTGCTATTTCTTTTTGATTTTCTTTTTCTTCAGATGTTTTAGTAGTCACCAGCTGAGTAATTTTAAACCAGTTGAGGTTTACTCCTGAATTTTGTATGTAAATTCCAAAGTTGTAAGTACCTGCGTTTACAGTTACTGTCTGCGAAATGGTTTGCCATTTTTGCCAACCTCCTGTGTTTGGAATGGTCACACTTCCTAATACGATCGAACCAGCATTTAAATCTGACGATATTTTTGCTCCATTTACGGCGCTTGCCACTCGATATTCAATTAAATAAGAACCCGTTGTTGGGAAATTTATATTATTGTAAGCCATCCAATCTCCAGTATCTGTATAGCCTACATTAAGACCTCCATCGGTATCCGTAGTAGCTTCGGTTTGTATACCATTCATGCTCGAAAACGATTCTGCTTGCACCAATACTGAAGGTGTAGCAACGTATGGAATCAATTTCCATTGACCACTAGTTTGATTTGCACTTTCCCATTGTTGAATATTACCACCATTTGCAGTGCTAAAAGCGGAGACTTCGACTAATTTACCGCTGTGACCTGCAATAATTTTGTAATAACCATCTCCAGTAGGAACTAAGATAAATTTTTGATTGGTGGTTCCTCCATAGGCATATTGTTCAACATTGGCACCATTAGCTTTGTCAAAGGCTTTTACATCCATTGATAAACCACTATGTTTAGCAATAATTTTGTATGTTCCATTTCCTAAATGAGTAAAGACAAATTTTTGATGGTCTCCATTGTTGAGAGTGGCTTGGGCAATATTTGCATTATTTGAAGTACTAGCAGCTGTTACTTCCATATATAAACCACTATGTCTGTTTTGTAAATAATAAGTAGTATTGCCCAAAGTATCTGTTCCGTTGGAAATAATTCGTATCGATTTTACTTTGTCATTCCAAGTGGAGTTTAGACAAGTGTTGTTTGCATTTATCAATGTAGAACTACCCGCAAAATTATCTTCTTGAAAAAGAATTGCTTGAAAGCCTTCAGTTACTCGTATTGAGGATATTACATTTTCATCAATCCCCAGCGTTTTTAATGCCGCCAAATTGTATTCACCCAATGATAATCCACCAGAAAAACCAGCGTAATTACAATCCTTATACACCGTTATCACATCTGTAGTGGAAGGAATTGCTGGAGCTGAATTAGCATAGCCACCAAAACTCGCTATAACTTTTGTTGGTTTTGGAGAATGTAGTGATGGGGATTGATCGGCTACATCATCATATGCAAAACCATAAGATAAATTGTCTACACTGATGCCAGGTAAATGCCAAAATTTCGCATAATGATTCGTTGGATTGCTTTGGTAGAATTTAGTAGCATCATACCAATTTTGTTGCCCAGGGTTTGGTGTAGTTACATTTACCATATGTCGATTTATGGCAGCGGTCAATTGTGCTTGTATGACAAGATCTAAATCACCATCATTTATTCTCCTGTCCAAAACACCTTTTCCTTCAAGTGCTTCTTGTGTTGAAGGTCTATTTTGTACTCTTCCAGTTCGACCTACAAATCCTCCTGATTGTCCAACCATTACGAGCTGTTCGCCAATGATTCGTCCTTTAAAGACTCCTGCGTCACCAGCATAGAATATCAAATCCTCATTTTTATATTTGTTCCAAATAGCATCTATGTATGATTTTAAATAATTGGCTTGTGGACCAACAGTAGTTCCTCCAGTTCCGTCAGCAAATGCGGGTGTTTTTGATGGTGCAGTAATTTCTCCCGTGCTATTGTTTACACAACCCTGAAATTCGGCTGGGACATTGTTTTTAAACGAAGTAATTATGTCCTCGTGTTTTAATAGTTCTCCAACACGTTTTTGATAACCATTTGCACCAAACAATTCTAGTCCCATGGGATATTTATATGAATCAACTCTTGATGGATTACCAAAGAAACCAAATTGGTTGTTTGTTACTTCTATTATCTCATATAAAATTCCTTGATTGGGATCGGTTGCATTCAAAGGATTTGGTGAGGTATATCCTTTAATAGGTCCTGATGCTCCAAAAAAATAAAAATACAATTGTGACCCTTTTGAAATAAAAATACGACAACCAGCAATTTGTGGTAAAGTAAAAGTCTTGTTTGGGATTTCACTCAACTTCACAAAACAATTGGCATACTTCGAGTTTAATCCAGGTCCAGTGTTTCCTCCAATTGTTGGTCCAACCACTGTGTTATAGGAAGGATTCATTGGGAGTACTTGACTAGTTTTTGCATTTACCCAAACATAATTACCAGTAGTATAATCTTCTCCGACAATCGCTACATACAACTCGTTGTCATTAAATGTAGACGTGTTTTGAATGGTAAAAGGGATGGAGCCTTGGCCGTAAAGTAAGCCAGAGAAAAAAATAAACAACGCAGAAATGACGGGATATAGATCCCGTACGGTAGTTTTTTTCATAAACATTTTTTAATAGGTTTGTTAAAATTAGATTTAGGGGGCAATTAATTTAATATGAAAGATAGGCTTTTTATTATTAATTGTGTTTGATTTAGAGTTATTTTTTGATATTCAATGGATGGTGTTTTTTTGATCAAACTACAAATCCACTCTATTCTTTATTTCAAATGCACTATTCACTACTATTTCTATTAAAATTTTTTACTATTTCACTTATGGTTTATTATAATGAATATGACAATCAAAAGCATTTCTTTTTAATTTCGTAAATTAGAAACAGGCATTCGGAATTCCTACTTAAATCCTTATTTTTGCCTACCTTTAATAAAAACAACATGCACCAATATATCGATCAGCTCAACGAAGCACAACGAGAACCCGTACTTCAAAAAGATGGACCAATGATTATTATCGCTGGTGCAGGCTCAGGAAAAACAAGGGTTCTTACTATTCGTATTGCTTATTTGATGCATCAAGGCATTGATGCTTTCAATATTTTATCCTTAACTTTTACCAATAAAGCCGCGAGGGAGATGAAAAATCGTATTTCCCAAATTGTTGGTTCTGGGGAAGCTAAGAATTTATGGATGGGAACGTTTCATTCTGTTTTTGCTCGAATTTTAAGAGCTGAGTCGGATCATTTGGGTTACCCTTCCAACTTTACGATTTATGATTCTCAAGATTCAGCCCGATTGATTTCGTCAATTATCAAAGAAATGCAATTGGATCGTGACATATACAAACCCAAACAGGTTTTGAGTCGTATTTCGAGTTATAAAAATAGTTTGATTACAGTTAAAGCGTATTTCAATAATCCTGAATTGATAGAGGCCGATGCTATGGCTAAAAAACCACGTTTGGGAGAAATATATCAGCAATATGTAGAACGATGTTTCAAAGCTGGTGCTATGGATTTCGATGATTTATTGCTAAAAACCAATGAGTTGTTGACTCGATTTCCAGAAATTTTGGCCAAATATCAAAATCGCTTTCGATACATTCTAGTTGATGAGTATCAAGATACTAATCATTCTCAGTATTTAATTGTTCGAGCACTTTCAGATCGTTTTCAAAATATATGCGTGGTTGGTGATGATGCACAGAGTATTTATGCTTTTCGAGGTGCTAATATTAACAATATTTTGAATTTTCAAAAAGATTACGAAGGAGTAAAAACATTTCGTTTGGAACAAAATTATCGTTCTACCCGAAATATTGTAGAGGCTGCTAACACTATTATTGATAAAAATAAAACCAAGTTGGACAAAGTGGTTTGGACAGCCAATGACTTTGGTCCAAAAATAAAAGTACACCGCAGTTTAACCGATGCAGAAGAAGGTCGATTTGTAGCGAGTACTATTTTTGAGCAAAAAATGCAAAATCAGTTGCATAATGGTGCTTTTGCTATTTTGTATAGAACCAATGCGCAATCTAGAGCCATGGAAGATGCTTTGAGAAAAAGAGATATTCCGTATCGTATTTACGGTGGATTATCTTTTTATCAAAGGAAAGAAATCAAAGATGTCTTGTGTTATTTACGCTTAGTAATTAATCCTAAAGATGAAGAAGCCTTGATTCGTGTCATTAATTATCCGGCAAGAGGGATAGGGGATACTACTATCGAAAAATTGACTATTGCTGCGAATCACTATAAGCGTTCGATTTGGGAAGTCATGCAGAATGTAGATAAAATTGATTTGAAATTAAACTCGGGTACAAAACAAAAATTAGCCGATTTTGTGACCATGATTCAGAGTTTTCAAGTCATTAATGAAAATCAAGATGCTTTTTACATTACAGATCATGTGGCGAAAAAAACAGGCTTGGTTCAAGAATTGAAAAAAGATGCTACTCCAGAAGGAATGGCAAAAATTCAGAATATTGAAGAACTCTTGAACGGTATTAAAGATTTTACTGAAGGACAGAAAGAAATTGATGGTGCTCGAGGAGCGTTATCAGAATTCATGGAAGATGTAGCCTTAGCCACCGACCTAGATAAAGATACCAGCGATGAAGATCGTGTAGCTTTAATGACGATTCACTTAGCAAAAGGATTGGAGTTTCCTCATGTTTTCGTAGTAGGAATGGAAGAAGATCTGTTCCCATCAGCCATGAGTATGAGTACTCGAAGTGAATTAGAAGAAGAGCGAAGATTGTTTTATGTTGCTTTAACTCGTGCGGAGCATCAAGCCTATTTGACCTATGCGCAATCTCGTTACCGATGGGGAAAATTAACTGATAGCGAACCGTCTAGATTTATTGAAGAAATAGAAGGACAGTATCTGGAATATTTAACTCCCGCAGAAAGCAATTATCGCTATAAACCTCAAATAGACAGTGATATTTTTGGTGATGTAGATAAGTCAAAATTAAGATTAGCAAAACCAGTTGCTGGGACTCCTCCTAAGTATATTACTAATAATGAACCAAAACCTGAAGCTGTTATTCGTAAGTTAAAGCCAATGGGAAATACTAGTTCCTCAGGAAGTACCAATTTATTTGACAATCAATTAGTAGTAGGAAATGTAGTGATGCATGAACGCTTTGGAAAGGGACAAATCCTTAATTTAGAAGGGGTAGGAGCCGATAAAAAAGCAGAAATTAAGTTTGAAGTTGGAGGAATTAAAAAATTATTATTGCGTTTTGCAAAATTGGAAGTTATTGGTTAAAACAGTATAAGTTTCGAGGGATTTGTACTTTTTTTACTTATTAAATCTGTAACTTACTGGTGTAAATTCGATTTTTCAAATAAAAACATAATCCGAGATGGCACAATTTATTAAAATATACGAAGATAAACCCAGTGAAGCTGCTATTGCTAAAGTGGTCAAGGTTTTAAAAGATGGAGGATTAGTCATTTATCCAACCGATACGGTGTATGGTTTGGGGTGTGATATTACCAATTCTAGGGCGTTAGAAAAGATTGCGAAAATCAAAGGGATCAAATTAGAAAAAGCCAATTGGTCCTTTATTTGTCATGACTTAAGTAATCTTTCAGATTATGTTCGACAAATTGATACGGCTACTTTT
The DNA here is from genome assembly GCF_038739875.1 of Flavobacterium polysaccharolyticum. NCBI lineage: Bacteria > Pseudomonadati > Bacteroidota > Flavobacteriia > Flavobacteriales > Flavobacteriaceae > Flavobacterium > Flavobacterium polysaccharolyticum. The sequence continues at coordinate 120,515 of NZ_JBCGDP010000012.1, read as the reverse complement.
AAAATTTTAAAAAGAGCATTGCCAGGGCCATATACCTTTATTTTACCCGGAAACAATAATCTCCCTAAAGAATTCAAGAAAAAAACAACTGTGGGAATCAGGATACCGGATAATTCTATTATTTTGGAAATGGTTCGTCAACTTGGGAATCCCATAGTTTCTACTTCTATTCGTGATGAGGATGATGTAATTGAGTATACCACAGATCCTGAATTGATTTTTGAAAAATGGCAGAATTTAGTAGATGTTGTGATTGATGGTGGATATGGCGATAATATTGGATCAACTATTGTTGATTTATCAGATTATGAGCCAGTTGTTGTAAGGGAAGGTAAAGGTAGTTTAGATATTTTATAAAAAACATTCTTTTTTTTTATAAAATCAAATTTTAAAAGAGGTAGTATGATTAATATGATGACAGGTCGAAAGACCAGTCTTTTTTGTATAAAAAAAGCGCCTTTTAAAGACGCTTTAAAAATTTTGATAAAGAATTGAATTTACTGTTGTTGTTTCTTCATTTCTTTTTCGATCATATCGTAGAATTGGTCAATTTTTGGCAATACTACAATTCGAGTTCTTCTGTTTTTAGAACGATTTTCTGGTGTATCATTTTCTACCAATGGTATATATGAACTTCTACCAGCTGCTATTAATTGAGCAGGTTTAACACCCAAATCATTTGTTAATACTCGAATAATAGAAGTAGAACGTTTTACACTTAAATCCCAGTTGTCTAACAATACTCCGTTACTTCTGTAAGGAACATTATCGGTGTGACCTTCTACCATACATTCAAAATCAGGTTTGTCATTCACTACTTTGGCAACTTTAGCTAAAACGGCTTTAGCTTTATCAGTTACTTCGTAGCTACCACTTTTAAATAATAACTTATCAGCAATAGATATAAAAACAACTCCTTTTTCTACATTAATTTCAATATCTGGATCAGAGATACCTACAGAACTTTTAAGACTAGTTACTAAAGCAAGAGTAACACTATCCTTTTTGGTTAAAGCGTCTTGCATTCTACTAATCTTTAAATCTTTTTCTTTGATTGTTTCTAAGGCTTTTTCAATGTTTTCAGCTCCTTTTGTGGTAAGAACTGTCATATCTTTTGAAGTGTTTATCAATAATTGATTTTTCTCTTTTAATCCTTCAACAGTTGCTGCTAAACCAGCCTTTTCTTCTAAGCAAGAGTTCAATTTTACTGTAGCAGTATTCAATAAATCTTGGGTTTCTTTGTTTTTAGCCTCCAAATCAGCATATTTCTTTTTGGAAACACAGGAAGTAAGCAAAGTTAAAACGGACAAAACAATTACTATTTTTCTCATAATCTTTATTTTAATGATGTTTTACAAAGTTAAATCTTAATATGGATACCTAGGTATAAAATATTGTTAAACTAGCTTTTCAAAAATGGTGCCACTCTTAACAAAATAAGTAAATACGATGCTTTTTACTTTGTAATATGACTCTTTTTGAAAATCACTTCTCTTTTTAAAATGCTTGTTAAAATTCTGATAAAAAGCTAAATGTGCTTTCAAAATAGCTAAAAAATGTTTGGGTTTGCCTTTTGTTAAAAATTGTATTCCTGCTACACCATCAAGTATCATTCTGATGAATAGACGACGAAACAAAACCGATTTTGGTAGGTTTTTAGTTAGCATAAACAAGGAATTTCGGAAATTCAATTCGGTTTTTTTAGGGTTTCCTTGTTGTAATGTAGCTCCTCCTACATGATAGACAACTGAATTAGGGACATATTTTATAACATGACCTAAATTAATAGCTCTCCAGCACAAGTCGATTTCTTCCTGATGGGCAAAAAAATCTGCATCAAATCCTTTTAAATCATGATAAACTGTAGCTTTGATAAAAAAACAAGCACCCGAAGCCCAAAAGATTTCGATACTATCATCATATTGGCTGTTATCTTTTTCAATGGTATCAAAGATGCGTCCTCTACAAAAAGGATAACCATATTTATCGATGAATCCACCTGCGGCACCTGCATATTCAAAGTATTCTTTATTTTTAAAGTCTACTATTTTGGGTTGAATTATTACTGTATTGAGCTCGTTTTCAAAAGTTGTTATGATTGGTTGAAGCCAATTTTCTGTGACTTCTATATCTGAATTTACTAAAGCATATACATCAGCATCTACTTGTTGTAAAGCCTCGTTGTACCCCCCAGCAAATCCATAATTAGCTTTATTGATAATGATTTTAACTGAAGGAAAATTTGCTTTTATATAGACCACAGAATCGTCTGTTGAGGCATTATCAGCTACATAAATCGTTGCTTCAGGTGAATATTGAATAATAGTTGGAAGAAATTGTTCTAAAAGATTTTTACCATTCCAATTCAGTATAACTACGGCTAGTTTCATTGGTGTATTTAAGAAGTTTGTTGAGATATAGGACCATATTCCGGGATTGATCGAAGGAATTCGTATTTTTCATTTTCGAAATCCATTGTACAATAATAATGGTTTAAGCCATTGGTCACCATCAAATATTTGGATTGCAATGTCATATTATATTGTGCAATTTGATCAAAAGTAGCTTGGCTGATAGAAATATGTGGTGCTTTACACTCTATTAATGCAAAAATAGCTCCATTAGGATTAAAAATTACAATATCATAGCGCTTTCGTAAACCATTAACATGTAGCACCTTTTCTACATTTATTAAGGATTTTGGGTATTTTTTTTCTTTCATTAAAAATTGAACTACATGCTGACGTACCCATTCCTCAGGAGTGAGGATGATAAATTTTTTCCGAATTTCATCAAAAATAGACACTTTATTTTCGCTATTTTTGAATCGAAAAGAGTAAGAAGGAAAATTAAGTTCTTGCATATTGCAAAAATATAAAATTGTTTTAGGTTTTGAGTTTAAAGTTTCATGTTGTTGAAACAAGACCAGAAATTAGAAACTCCAATAAAATTAGAATGGACGAAGTAATTAAGATTGTAAACGATATAAAAGCAGGTACTATTAAACCTATTTATTTTTTGATGGGTGAAGAACCTTATTATATTGATAAATTATCTGATTATATTGAGGAAACAATTTTAACCGAAGAGGAAAAAGGATTCAATCAAACCGTTTTGTACGGTCGTGATGTTTCTATAGATGATATTGTAAGCACCGCCAAACGTTATCCAATGATGGCCGAACGTCAAGTAGTGATTGTAAAAGAAGCTCAAGAACTTTCGAGAACCATAGATAAATTAGAAACCTATGCTGAAAATCCAATGCCAACAACCGTTTTGGTGTTTTGCTACAAGTACAAAACGTTGGATAAACGAAAAAAAGTGACCAAAGTTTTGGCTAAAAATGGTTTGGTTTACGAGAGCAAAAAATTGTATGAAAATCAAGTTGGAGATTGGATCAAAAGAGTATTGGCAGGAAAAAAATACACTATCGAACCCAAAGCCTCAGCAATGTTAGTCGAATTTTTGGGAACTGATTTGAGCCGAATCAACAATGAATTAGAAAAGCTCAAGATAATTTTACCCCCAGGAAGTAGCATTACAGCTCATCATATTGAAGAAAATATTGGTTTTAGTAAAGATTTTAATGTTTTTGAATTGCGAAAAGCCATTGGAGAACGCAATCAATTAAAAGCGTATACTATTGCTGAGAATTTTGCTCAAAACCCAAAAGATAATCCTTTGGTCATGACTACAGGATTGGTTTTTAGTTTTTTTGTGCAATTGCTAAAATATCACGGGTTGAAAGATAAAAATCCAAAAAATGTTGCCACAGTGTTGGGTGTTAATCCTTATTTCTTAAAAGACTATGATGTGGCTGTTAAAAATTATCCGATGAGGAAAGTTAGCCAAATTGTTGGTGCTTTGCGAGATATCGACGTCAAGAGTAAAGGAGTAGGAGTTAATGCGCTTTCGAATGGAGATTTGTTGAAAGAAATGTTGTTTCATATCTTTAACTAAAGCCTTAATTAGGATTTATACTTTGATTTTCTAAAATAATTTTATAAAAAATAACGATATTTGCAATTCCGAAAAAAATTAAAAAATACCACGATATGGGAATGAATAAAAATACCATCTTGGGATGGGCGGCATTTATAATGGGTTTGATGGGATTATTATTAATTGGCCTTGGTGCTTTTCGCTACAGAGATGTATCTGGATGGGGATTTGCAGCAGTTGGAATAGGTTTTTTAGCCAACGCTTGGGTTTTTAGCTCGTTAAAGGGGCGAGTATAGATTTTTCTTGATTGTTTATAGTCGATTGTAAGAGCAAAATCTAGCTAAAGCATTATTTATGAATTACCAATAAAATATCTAAAATTCAAATTATAAACAACAAACCATTAACGACAAACAGTAAACAAATAAACTAAAAATATGTCAGACGATAAGAAGGTCATTTTCTCGATGCAGAAATTGAGCAAAACCTATCAAGGTGCGGATAAACCGGTATTAAAAAACATCTATTTGAGTTTCTTTTATGGAGCCAAAATTGGTATTTTGGGTCTTAATGGCTCTGGTAAATCTTCTCTTTTAAAAATTATTGCTGGAGTTGATAAAAATTATCAAGGGGATGTTGTTTTTCAACCTGGCTATACGGTTGGTTATTTAGAGCAAGAACCAATTTTAGATGATTCCAAAACAGTAATCGAAATTGTTCGTGAAGGAGTTGCAGAAACTATGGCAGTTCTTGAAGAATACAACCAAATCAATGACTTGTTTGGTCTTGAAGAAAACTATTCTGATCCAGACAAAATGGACAAGTTAATGGATCGTCAAGCGGCCTTACAAGACAAAATTGATGCTTTAGGCGCTTGGGAAATCGATACCAAATTAGAGATAGCGATGGATGCTTTGCGTACTCCAGAAGGTGATACACCAATTAAAAACCTTTCGGGTGGAGAGCGTCGTCGTGTAGCTTTATGTCGTTTGTTATTGCAACAACCTGACGTATTACTTTTAGATGAGCCAACCAACCACTTAGATGCTGAATCGGTATTGTGGTTAGAGCAACATTTGGCACAATATGCTGGAACCGTAATTGCCGTGACACACGACCGTTATTTCTTGGATAATGTTGCAGGTTGGATTTTAGAATTAGATCGTGGAGAAGGAATTCCTTGGAAAGGTAATTATTCTTCTTGGCTAGACCAAAAATCGAATCGTATGGCTCAAGAAGAAAAAGTGGCTTCTAAACGTAGAAAGACTTTAGAACGTGAGTTGGACTGGGTGCGTCAAGGTGCTAAAGGGCGTCAAACGAAACAAAAAGCGCGTTTACAGAACTACGACAAACTTTTGAATGAAGACCAAAAACAATTAGACGAAAAACTAGAGATCTACATTCCAAATGGTCCTCGTTTGGGTACGAATGTAATCGAAGCTAAAAATGTTGCCAAAGCCTTTGGAGAAAAACTATTATACGATAATCTGAACTTTACGTTGCCACAAGCCGGAATTGTTGGAATTATCGGGCCGAATGGAGCTGGTAAATCGACTATTTTCAAAATGATTATGGGCGAACAACAAACCGATAGCGGAGAATTTTCTGTGGGAGAAACCGTAAAAATCGCTTACGTTGATCAATCGCATTCAAATATAGATCCCAACAAATCCATTTGGGAAAATTTTGCCGATGGGCAAGAATTGATTATGATGGGTGGGAAGCAAGTGAATTCCAGAGCTTATTTGTCACGTTTCAACTTTGGAGGAGGCGAGCAAAACAAGAAAGTATCGATGCTTTCTGGTGGAGAACGCAACCGTTTACACTTAGCGATGACCTTGAAAGAAGAAGGTAATGTATTACTTTTAGATGAGCCTACGAATGATTTGGACGTAAATACGTTACGTGCACTTGAAGAAGGTTTAGAGAATTTTGCAGGTTGTGCGGTAGTGATTTCTCACGACAGATGGTTCTTGGATAGAATTTGTACACACATTCTAGCTTTCGAAGGCGATTCAGAAGTGTATTTCTTCGAAGGAAGTTTCTCTGAATACGAAGAAAACAAAAAGAAACGTTTAGGTGGTGATTTAACCCCAAAACGTTTGAAATACAGAAAATTGATAAGAGGATAAAAAAGCAAAAATTATTTTCAATCCACTATTTACTATAACAAGTAGGTAGTGGATTCTTTTTTGGAGCTGATCCTGCTGTACGCTATATCTTTATTTTACGGCTGCCCTCAAAAAAAAGGGCAGCCGTAAAATAAAGGATGCCGCTCCCATCAGGGCTAGGTAGTTGTTTTCAAAACAAATCAGCTAATAACATTTGTTAATTTGCAGTGAAATTTTTAATCAAAATAAAAGCCTTTTTTGATGTGATTTTTTAAAAATCGCTAAACTGCAGGTTGCTTAAATTTTTATAAATACCATTTTCTATAGCAATCAGTTCTTGATGGGTTCCTTTTTCAGTAATTTGTCCTTGATCTAAAACCAAAATTTGGTCAGCACTACGAATCGTTGATAAACGGTGCGCAATAATGATGCTTGTTCTTCCTTCCATTAAAATCTCTAGAGCTTCTTGGACTAATTTTTCACTTTCGCTATCCAATGAGGAAGTGGCTTCATCCAAAATCAAAATACTTGGGTTTTTGAGTAATGCTCTCGCAATAGCAATTCGCTGTCTTTGACCTCCAGAAAGTTTAATTCCTCTTTCTCCGACCACAGTTTCAAATTGTTCTGGGAAACCTTGAATGAATTGTAGCGCGTTGGCTTGTTTAGCGGCCAATATAATTTCTTCTTCGGTAGCATTGGGTTTACCGTAAGCAATATTTTCTTTAATAGTTCCACCAAACAAAATCACATCTTGAGGAACAATGCTCATATTACCACGTAAGGCTTCTAAATCATATTCCAACATATTTTTATTGTCAATGGTAATACTACCTCCTGTAGTGTCATAAAAGCGCAATAACAAAGAGGCAATAGTAGATTTTCCAGCGCCACTTGGTCCAACAATAGCAATTTTTTGACCTGATAAGGCGGTGAAACTTACTTCTTTTAAGACTTGAATTTCTTTACGAGAAGGGTAGGTGAAGGCAACATTTTCAAATGATACATCTCCTTTTATCTTTGGGAAATTTTGAATTTCTGTACTATTGATTTTTTCAGGAATTTCTTCTAATAATTCAAAAACACGTTCTGTTGCACCAATGGCTTTTTGCATTTGTGCATACAATTCGGCTATACCACCAGAGGAAGCACCAACATAACTTGAATAAAGAATAAAGGTGAATAATTCACCCACAGTAATCTCACCAGCAATGCTTAATTGTACACCATACCAAACTACTGCTACTATTGTTCCGAACAAACAAACAATAATAAAAGAAGCAAAATAACCACGTAATTGTCCACCTTTTATAGCCACTTTTACGACTTCTCTAATTTTTGTAGTGTAGCGTTCAATTTCATACCATTCGTTGGCAAAGGCTTTTACTATGCTAATGCCTTGCATTGTTTCTTCAACTACAACTTGGCTTTCGGCTACTTGATCTTGAACTTTTTTGGAATATTTACGAATAAATCTACCGAAAAACACTGCTGCAACACCAACCAACGGAACAACAGAAATCATCATTATGGTTAACTTAATATTGATACTAGCCAACATCACAAAACTTCCTATAATTAGAATGAATTGTCGCAAAAACTCGGCAATAGTGGTTGTTAAAGTATCTTGGATTTGACTGATGTCGTTACTGATTCGGCTGTTCAATTCGCCCACACGTTTTTGAGAGAAAAAAGACATTGGTAATTTGACTAAATTCGTATACAACGCTAATCTCACATTAGCTAAAGTATTTTCTGTAAAATTCACGAAAAGCGAAAGTCTAAAAAATGAAAAAACAGATTGTAAAATTAGTACTAATCCTAATCCCAAAGCTATTTGGTTAGCCAACCCGCTATCTTTTTTATTAACACAGTCCACGAGCATCCCCATAAATTTAGGAAAAGCTAGTGCTGTTATGCTAGTTAGTAATAGAAATAATAATCCTAAATAGAATTTCCAGGTATTTTTGCCCGCATATCTGAAAATAATTTTGGCTTTGTTTATTGAAGAGGCCGTGATTTTAGCTTTTGGTAAATCGTTTTCTTTAAATCTTCCCATTGGTTTTTATTTATGTTTCAAATGTACCATTCTGAAAATGGAATTCAAAAAAATAATGAACTAAGTGTGTAAAACTAAAATGCTGTGCGTGAGGATTTAATTAAAATAGGTGTAATTTTTTTTATTTTTTTTCAAAAAAAGTCTTGCAAATACGAATTCTAGCTGTATATTTGCAAACGCAATAGGGCGATTAGCTCAGCTGGTTCAGAGCACCTCGTTTACACCGAGGGGGTCGGGGGTTCGAACCCCTCATCGCCCACCAAAAAAAACTCCTTAAGAAATTAAGGAGTTTTTTTATTTTTTGTCTAGTCCTGAAATAGAAGGATCAAGGATTCAAGTCCAAAAGTTGGGGATTACGCAAAAAGATTTGATAATATGAAGCCTACAGAAAACTTACGGATTGTGCGTATATTGTTGATTCGAAAAACAAAATTGAGTTTTTAGTTTCGACTACCATATTGGTCAACAAAAACAAAATATTTAATGATGGAATTTACGAATATGATTCGATTGGATTTTCATTTCTAGCAGAACTCGGTCGACAATTGCATCAAAAAAGTAAGCAATAATCTAGTTTAAGGTTAACGCTCCTAAAATTTCCTCAAACAAGAAAGGTCCTCCTGGATATTTTGCGGTATAATCCAAATTCATCCATACTTGACCACGTTCATCGATATGGTAATGTAGTTGTTTCTTTGCACTTTCTCTTGGAAATAATTCGTTTTTGATTAAATAATTTACTTTTTCTAAGTCTTCCATTGAGCCAATTAAAATTTCAGGATAAATGTGTCCTTTGGTGTGAATTAATCTTGGAGTGCCGCCTATCGCTCTAACACAAGCCGCCATAAGGATGGAATGATCATCACAATCACCAGAAAAATATAGTAAAGATTCTGTAGCAGTGGCAATATAGTCACCTTCTTTGGGATCGTGAACGTAATTCCAACGGGAATTGATTTCTTTGAAAACCGCAAAACACTGAATAATAGTTCTATAATCGCCATATCCTTTTAGGTTTCTAAAGTGCTTTGTTGTAGCCATAATAGCGAAATTTCGAACTTTTGGATTTTCATATTCAATGGCGCTCAAAATCTTTGATTTATTGGGGAAGGGAAGAAGTTTGGCGATAATGATATCTTGAGGGTATGGACTGTCAGACATAGTGTAGACCATTGAATTGTAATCTTCGACGACACTGTTAAAACCATAATTTCCGAAGATGCTGCCGTAAATAAGAACAAAAAAATAAATGAGAATGGCAATCATCATAAAGGTTCTCATAGCATTCAGGACGAAATGAATCACTATAAAAACTACCAAAAAAATAAGAATGCGGTCTAGACTAAAAGGCCAATTGGGATCAATAACATTATGATGAATAATGATAAAGATAGGAAAGGTGATGACCAAGTTCAAAAAAGATATAATAATAATGTCCCAAGGTTTCTTGACTTGAAGTTGGGTTTTTAGCTTATTTAAATCAATTTTTTTTGGGTCTATCATATCTTAAAAAAGGAGTACGATTATACCACTTTTACTATTTCAGCAAATGTACTTTTTTTATCAATAATTCCGAGTTCCAACAATTGATTTTGGACATTGTTTAACACATTTTCACTTAATTGGTTTTGTGACCATTCGGTTAAAGCCAACCATTTTTCTAGGTCTTCTTCTTTTTGATGAAAGCGTTCTGCGAGTTTTGTTACTATATTGGTTAATTCTCTAAATTTTAAAGTGTTACAATTAATTATCTCAAGTATTTTAGAGATTATTTGAGGTTCTTTTTCTAGAATTTCATCTCGAACGGCAATTACAAAACAAGGCCAAGGTGTTGGGCAATCAGCGATTCTTCTAAAAATTCCTTTGTCAACTAGAGGCTGTGTCATGAATCGTTCCCACATAAAATAATCAGCGGTACCTTCCGTCAAAGCAGTAACAGCTCCGTCAATCGTATTTACAATTTCAAATGACAAGGAATTAGCATCCCAATTTTGATTACCAGCATTGACATAAGCCATTAATTGGGAACCAGAACCTATTCTTGAAATGGCTGCTTTGGTACCTTCTAGTTGCCCCAAGTTCTCGTATTTGGATTGTGCTGCAACATGAATTCCCCAAATCAAAGGAGTTTCTACATAGACTTGAACAATTTTTGAAGGATTGCCTGCCGTAATGTCTTTTACTATTCCCTCAGTTAAAATAATAGCAATATCAGTACTTCCATCGCGAAGCATTTGGCACATTTTACCGGTGCCTTCCGGGACGTCCGTCCATTTCAAGTCGATGGCTGCTTTTTTAAAATCTCCATTTTCTATGGCTAAATGCCAAGGTAAATTAAAATGTTCTGGCACACCAGCTATTCGTATTGTTGTCATTTATTTTTGATTTGGATTAAATAGTTGCCACCATTTCCAATTGATGCCATCTTCAGCCGTATATTCTTCTACAAATTGCATCCCACATTTACTCAGGATATGATTGGAAGCACCATTTTGGGCGTGCGTGTAAGCATTCATTTCTTTAATATTCATTTGATTAAAACCATACTCCAGCCAAAATTTTGTGGCTTCCGTGGCGTAGCCTTTGTTCCAAAAGCGCTCGTCTAAGCGGTATCCGTAATCGTAAAAGTTGGTGTTTCCGTTTTCTATATGGTCATTGATAAACTTAATACCCGTCCAACCAATGAACTGACCATCATCTTTTAAAAAAGTAGCAAAACGGCCAATTTTATTGGCTGCATATTGTTTTTGGAGCGATTCAATCACTGGATATATTTCCGTAATATCTTGAACGGGTTTGTTCCATAAATATTTGTGAACAATAGGATTAGAATCCATAATAAACATGGCTTCGGCATCGTCAAGCGTAAATGGGCGAAGAATCAATCGGTCAGTTTCGAGAAGTAAATCCATTTGTGGTAATTATTGGGCTAGTTTATTGAGCGTATACAAAATAAGTTCGTCTACAGCTTTATAAGGATCTTGGCTAAAAGTTCCGTTCGCGCGGTTGGCAATGATGGCATTCATAGATAAGCAATGATGTCCTAGTAATTTACCGAGTCCATAAATAGCACTTGTTTCCATTTCTAGATTGGTAATGCGATGCCCTTCAAAACTAAAGGAATCCATTTTAGAATTCAATGCTGAATCTTGAATTCCTAAACGCAACACACGTCCTTGTGGACCATAAAAACCACCAGCCGTTGCCGTAATTCCTTTATGAATTTGTTCACTTTCAATTAATTGCTCCAACTCAGTGGAACAACCAATAACATAAGGTGTTCCTTTTTTTAAATCCCAGTGGGTATGTTCGATAAAGGCTTTTTCTAAACGAGTCTCAGAAATCGAATCAATCAAATAGGAGCGAAGCATGTTGTCTAATCCTAGTCCGTATTGGGCCATCACAAAATGATCTACTGGGATATCAGCTTGTAGAGACCCTGAAGTTCCAATTCTGATGATTCGCAATGCTGTTAGGGTGTCTTTTATCTTTCTGGTTTTTAAATCGATATTGACTAAAGCGTCAAGTTCATTGAGAACTATATCAATGTTATCTGGACCAATACCAGTAGAAACCACACTAATTCGCTTGCCTTTAAAGGTTCCTGTTTGCGTTTTGAATTCTCTTTTTTGAACGGTAAACTCAATAGCATCAAAGTGCTTAGTGATTTTTTCTACACGATCTTGATCACCCACAAACAGAATTGTAGTTGCAATTTGTTCTGGCTTTAAGTTAAGATGATACACACTACCATCAGGATTGAGTATTAATTCGGAATCTTTAATCATAACCTATGTTTAAATTGTTTAAGGTTTAATCGTTTAATGTTGTTAAACTGAGTACTAAAGCCTGCATTCTGAGGACTGGAGTACGTGCTTTTGTGTTTTTTATCTGTTAAACTGAACACTAGAAGCTGCATACTGAACACTTACTATTTACCCTCCAACTCTTTTTGTTTTAAAGCCCTTTTCTTTTAAAAGAGCCATAATTTTATCGCGGTAATCTCCTTGAATGATAATTGCTCCTTCTTTAAAAGTACCACCCACACTTAATTTTGTTTTGATTTCTTTGGCTAAAATTTTGAAATCTTCATCGGTTCCTTCGTAGCCTTCTATAATCGTGGTGGCTTTGCCTTTTCTTTTTTCGTATTTGCAAATCATCGGTTCTTTTTGCACGTACAATTCGTGCGCTACTTCCTCGACAGGTTCGTCAGGAAGGGATTGATGATCTGGAAAAAGATGTTTTAATTGGTCTTGTAAATCCATAAAATTAAACTTTAAAAAAATCAAATTCCAAATTCCATGTGGGTAACCTTTGGAATTTGGAATTACTGATAGTATGTTTATCCTTATTATTTTTTGATTAAACCCAAATCCACCAAACGCTCATATAAATAATCGCCAGCAGTGATATCATCAAACAATTTAGGGTGTTGGTCATCGATACAATTTTCCAAGCAATTCAGCTTCATATCGCTAACAGGATGCATGAAAAACGGAATAGAATAACGTGAGGTTCCCCATAATTCTCTTGGTGGATTCACCACTTGATGAATAGTTGATTTCAAACGATTATTGGTATGACGAGATAACATATCACCAACATTAATCATTAATTCATCAGGTTGTGCCATAGCATCAATCCATTCGCCATCGTGATTTTGCACTTGCAACCCTTTTCCTTGAGCACCCATTAGTAAGGTAATCAAATTAATATCTCCGTGAGCTGCTGCACGAACGGCGCCGTCTTTTGGCTCATCTGTTATTGGAGGATAATGAATGGGTCGCAAAATGCTATTACCATCTTTTACATATTGGTCAAAGTAAAATTCGTCCAAACCAATAAACAAGGCTAATGCTCTTAATACATAAACTCCGGTTTTCTCCAACATTTGATAGGCTTCTTTTCCAACTGTATTAAAATTGGCTAATTCTGAAACTTCAACATTGGCAGGATATTCACCAGCGTATTTTGAACCTTCGCTTACATATTGGCCAAAATGCCAAAATTCTTTCAAATCTCCAGCTGAGCGTCCTTTGGCATGTTCTTTTCCAAAAGAAATATAGCCTCTTTGTCCACCAATACCTGGAATTTCATATTTTTCTTTTACTTCGAGAGGAAGTGAAAAAAAGTTACGAACTTCGGTATACAAGTTCTCAACTAATTCGTCATTCAAAAAATGACCTTTTAATGCTACGAAGCCTATTTCTTCGTAAGCGGTTCCGATTTCATTTACAAATTTTTGTTTACGTTTCGGGTCATCCGAAAGGAAATCACGCAAGTCAACACTAGGAATGTTTTGCATATTATTTGAATTTTGATAATTTAGAAGCTTTTTAAAACTTCTAGTTACAAATGTAAAGAATATTTTCAATTCTGACTTTTTAAAAAATCATTTGAAAATCAAAAAATATAACAAAAACAATCAAAACTGTTATATTTTTATATCTTTGAAGCACTCATAAAAATCGAAAACCATGACTTTTGATAGAAAAGAACTTAGCAACGAACAATTAATTAGTCTCTATAAAAAAATACTGCTTCCTAGACTTATTGAGGAAAAAATGTTAATCTTGATACGACAAGGTAAAGTGTCCAAATGGTTTTCAGGCATTGGTCAAGAAGCTATTGCTGTTGGAATAACTGCTGCTTTAGACCAAGATGAGTATATTTTGCCAATGCATAGAAATTTAGGAGTTTTTACAGGAAGAGATATTCCGTTACACCGATTATTTTCTCAATGGCAAGGTAAAGCAAATGGTTTTACAAAAGGTAGAGATCGCAGTTTTCACTTCGGTACCCAAGAATATAAAATTATTGGAATGATTTCGCACTTAGGACCTCAATTGGGAGTGGCAGATGGGATTGCTTTGGCCAATACTTTAAAAAAGAATAATAAAATTACAGCCGTTTTTACTGGTGAAGGGGCTACAAGTGAAGGCGACTTTCACGAAGCTTTAAATATTGCCGCTGTTTGGGATTTACCAGTTCTTTTTGTGATTGAAAATAACGGTTATGGACTTTCAACGCCAACAAATGAACAATACCGTTGTGAAAATCTAGCCGATAAAGGAAAAGGTTACGGAATGGAAAGCCATATTGTGGATGGCAATAATATTTTGGAAGTTTTTACTTTGATTTCAGAATTAAAAGCTTCAATGATTGAGCGTCCACGTCCTATTTTGCTAGAGTTTAAAACCTTTAGAATGCGAGGCCACGAAGAAGCAAGCGGTACTAAATATGTTCCTCAAGAGTTGATGGATGTATGGGCAGTGAAAGACCCTGTTGCGAATTACAAAGACTTTTTACTTCAAAATGGCATTCTTACAGAAGCAGAAGATGCTGAAATCAAAGCAAAAATAAAACAGGAAATCGATACCGATTGGGCTTTGGCGAATGCCGAACCGGAAATTGAAGCAAGTTTCGACGAAGAGTTAAATGATGTTTATAAACCCTACGTTGCAGAAATTGTTGAACCATCAGGAGCTACTGAAAATATTCGCTTCATAGATGCCATTAGTCAAGGATTAAGACAATCTATGCAGCGGTATGAAAACTCAGTTATCATGGGGCAAGATATTGCTGAATATGGTGGTGCTTTTAAGATAACCGATGGTTTTGTGGCTGAATTTGGAAAGGAACGCGTTCGTAATACCCCGATTTGCGAAAGTGCAGTTGTCTCTGCGGCTATGGGATTATCTATTAATGGATACAAAGCCATTATGGAAATGCAATTTGCAGATTTTGTGTCTACAGGTTTTAATCCAATAGTGAATCTTTTGGCTAAATCGCATTATCGTTGGTTAGAAAAAGCTGATGTAGTGGTCCGAATGCCTTGTGGTGGAGGTACTCAAGCGGGACCTTTTCATTCTCAAACCAATGAAGCTTGGTTTACTAAAACACCGGGATTAAAAGTAGTGTATCCTGCTTTTCCTTATGATGCCAAAGGATTATTAAACGAATCCATTAATGACTCTAATCCGGTTTTATTTTTCGAACATAAATTATTATACCGATCTATTTATCAAGAGGTTCCAAAGGAGTATTACACGCTTCCTTTAGGTAAGGCAGCTCTTTTGAAAGAAGGGGAACAAATCACCATTATTGCTTTTGGAGCTACTGTTCATTGGGCATTAGAAACCTTAGCTAAAAATCCACAGCTTAGTGCTGATGTGATTGATTTAAGAACCTTACAGCCGTTGGATACCGAAACCATTTTTGCTTCTGTAAAGAAAACAGGAAAGGCAATTATTGTTCAAGAAGACAGTCTTTTCGGAGGAATTGCGAGTGATTTGTCCGCATTGATTATGGAAAATTGTTTTGAATATTTGGATGCGCCAGTAAAACGAGTAGCCAGTTTGGATTCGCCAATCCCTTTTACTAAGGCGTTGGAAGACCAATATTTACCTAAAGGCAGATTTGAAAAAGAATTGCTGGATTTAATAGCATATTAATTTATTTTTGTATCCCAAAAATAATAGATTATGAAACCTCTCAAAGAAAAACTTTTAATTCAGGATGCTACAATTCATAAAGTACAGTACGATACAGAGTGGTTTTTCAATTTGGAGGATATGGCTTTTTACCTAAAAGAAGACCTTTCGGAGGTGGAATATATTTATTTACCGATGATGATAGAAGGTGAGCAAGAAATTGTTAAATGCTGTACGTTTGAAGATATTCTGAGGGGTAGAAAAGAACTATAAATAAAAAGGAGGTTAATCACTACCTCCTTTTTTGTCTATCTATTATTTATTTTGGCTTTTTCTTTAATGATATCGCTAATTTTTCTGTTTTCAATTTTGCTTTCAAGCCAAGAAATGATATCCAAGTATAAAAAAGCTCTTTTTTCATAGGTATTCTTGTCGAGCTCTACGAATCGCTCTTTCATTTTTATAAACTCTTTTTTAATGTCACTTGGATAAATCGAGTTTAGGTTTTTCATAAAACGAATAATTTCTTTTTGTACTTCATGTAAATCATTCATTTTTATCAAAAATTTATAGGTGTTTTTGATTTGGTTTTCGATGTAAAAATCTTTGCCTAGTTCATAATGAGCAATTAAACATAAAAGTCTAGAAAAACACATCAAATCCTCACGCATCGATAAGTTTTTGTTGTTGATTATTTTTTCAAGATAATTAATGCATTCCGCATATTTTTCGTTTCCGAAATAGATTGAAGCTATCTTGTAATAAAACAACATCTCATGATGCTCATCCAGATGGTCGCTATGAATTTTTAGTTTGTTCAAAATCTCAGGAATCAAATATTCACTTTCTACAAAGGAGCCTTCTAGAATGTGATAATTGAGTTTGTTATTATACAAATACAAAAAGGACAAGCAGGCAATGTTATCATTAATAGGAAAACGAGGATCTTTGATTGTTTCTTCGAGTAAAACCAAGTATTTTTTGAACTTTGATTTGTACTTCAGCATGTATAATGACTCCAAAAGATAATTATTGCCTTTTAAGAAAAAAACAGGATTCAAATAAATCATATTGGGATTGTCATAAAACAAGGTTACCCATTTAAAGGCATATTTATAACTGGCCAAAAAGTCCTGAACTAAGAAACTACGCCACAAATTGGCATTATAAAACCAATATTTTTCTCTGAAACCAAATTTACCTTCGTCTAATTTGGAAATATGTTTTTTGAAATAATCATCAATGTATTTGTACTCGACATCACTTTTTACATAACCAGTTTTTAGCATCGTTCCGTATAGCTGCAAGGAAAGATTGGATAGTTTACTCGAAATGGTATTACGATAATTCAATTCTTTGGCCTGTACCACTAATTCGTCTGCACGTCCTTGAATACTTCGCGTGATGTATTGTGACTCGATTAGTTTTTCAAATTCAACAATTTCAAAAGCCATATACTTTTCATCATTCTCAATAGCTAAGGCTTTAGTTTTATCTAAAATTTTTAGACTTTGTTTGTACAATCCTTTGTTGTACAATATCACCGCGAAATCAATTTGTTCACGCAATTGATATCTAATATTTTGACTAGGAATGTTTAATCGAATGCTAACAAGGATTTGTTTGTACAAATACGATTTCAAATTGGATAATTGCACTTTTTTAATCAATCCATTCTTTAAAATCATTTTTTCATCATAGACTTCTGATTTGTCCAAAATATTGAAAAGCTCGATGAATTTAGTATTTGAACTAGTTTCTAATCGGCTGGCAAAAATCTTAAATTGACGTTTTTCAGACTTAGAAAGGGACTTGATTAATACAAATAAAAAATCTTTTTGATGGTTAGCCATTGTAAAATAATGTATCTTAAAATATTTAAAATCAATTAATTAAAAACAATTAACTGCTTTTATAAAGAGTATATTTGAATATATTGGTTTTTGTACTTGTCTAACGAAATCTATTTTTGTTTAGAGATGTGAAATTACATTAAATAAATTAAAATGAATAGAGAGAAAGTTCAAATTTTTGACACCACACTAAGAGATGGAGAGCAAGTTCCTGGATGCAAGCTAGATACCAAACAAAAGTTAGTGATTGCAAATCGTTTAGACGAAATGGGAGTTGATATAATAGAAGCAGGTTTTCCGGTTTCTAGTCCAGGTGATTTTTTATCTGTTTCTGAAATTAGCAAAATTGTAAAAAATGCTACGGTTTGTGGTTTAACCAGAGCCGTAAAGAACGATATAGATGTTGCTGCTGATGCATTAAAATATGCTAAAAAACCTAGAATTCATACAGGAATTGGTACATCAGATTCGCATGTAATGCACAAATTGAATACAACTAGGGAAGATGTAATAGAAAGAGCAAAAGCGGCTGTTGCTCATGCAAAATCATATGTGGAAGATGTAGAGTTTTATGCTGAAGATGCTGGTCGTACCGATAATGAATTTTTGGCGCGAGTCTGTGAGGAAGTCATTAAATCGGGTGCAACAGTTTTAAACATACCTGACACAACAGGTTATTGTTTACCGGAAGAATACGGTGCCAAAATAAAATATTTGAAAGAAAACGTAAAAGGTATTGAAAACGTAATTCTTTCTTGTCATTGTCATAACGATTTAGGAATGGCTACAGCTAATTCTATCGCAGGAGCTATAAACGGAGCCAGACAAATAGAATGTACTATAAACGGTATTGGAGAACGCGCTGGAAACACGGCACTCGAGGAAGTGGTCATGGTTTTTAAGCAACATCCGTATTTGAATTTGTATACCAATATCAATACACGACAATTGAATGAAATGAGTCGTTTGGTTTCTGAAAGTATGGGAATGATTGTACAACCCAATAAAGCGATAGTTGGTGCAAATGCTTTTGCTCACAGTTCAGGAATTCACCAAGATGGAGTTATTAAAAACAGAGCGACCTATGAAATTATGGATCCTTTAGACGTTGGCGTCAATGAGTCTTCTATCATTTTAACCGCTAGAAGTGGTCGTGCAGCCTTGGCATACCGAGCAAAAAAAGTGGGTTATGAACTAACCAAAGTGCAATTGGATATTGTCTATCAAGAATTTTTAAAGTTTGCTGACATTAAAAAAGAAGTGGTTGATACCGATATTCATCAAATTATAGCTGCTTGTAAAATAGAAAGCGAGTTAGCCAGAAACTAAACCAAGACTATTAAGACCAAAAGATTATGAATTTAAAGATAGCAGTACTTTCAGGAGATGGAATAGGTCCAGAGGTAACAATGCAAGCTAAAAAAGCGTTGAACGCTATTGGTGTGGTTTACAATCACGAATTTGTTTTTGAAGACGCTTATATTGGTGCAATAGCCATCGAAAAAACAGGAAAACCTCTTCCTGATCAAACCTTAAATTTGTGTAGAAACACAGATTGTATCTTATTTGGAGCTATTGGAGATCCTATTTACGACAATAACCCTACTGCAAAAGTTCGTCCTGAACAAGGATTACTAAAGTTAAGAAAAGAATTAGGCTTGTATGCCAATATTCGCCCAATAAAAGCTTATCCTCATTTAATGAGTTCTTCACCCATAAAAAAAGAAGTTTTGGATGGAACTGATTTTGTAGTGTATAGAGAATTGAATGGAGGCTTGTATTTTGGTAAAAAAACAACCAACGAAACCGAAACGTATGCTTCGGATTTATGTGAATATAATGAATCCGAAATTGCAAAAATTACACATTTAGCTTTCAAAGCTGCTCAAGCTAGACGTAAGAAAGTGACATTAGTGGACAAAGCCAATGTATTAGAAACCTCTCGTCTTTGGAGAAGAGTAGTAACGGAGATTGCTACAGATTATCCTGAAGTTGAATTGAATTTCTTGTATGTAGACAATGCTGCAATGCAAATCATTCTGAATCCAAGACAGTTTGATGTTTTACTGACCGACAATTTGTTTGGTGATATTCTATCAGATGAAGCAAGCGTTATCTCAGGTTCAATCGGATTAATGGCATCTGCTTCTATTGGAGATTATCATTCTTTATTTGAGCCTATTCACGGTTGTTATACTGAAGCTAAAGATAAAAATATTGCTAATCCAATCGCATCTATTTTGTCGGTAGCAATGTTATTGGAACATTTTGGATTGTTTGAAGAAGCAAAAAAAGTAATCGCTGCGGTAGAAACTGCCATAAGCAATCAAGTCGTCACAGTTGATTTAAAGGTAGATTCTCGATTTGGAACAAATGAAGTCGGGGATTTTATCGCGAATCACATTATGGATGCAGAAGATTTGTACTTCAAAAAAGATTTTGTACAAATTGGTCGATCAACTATAGTATAGTTTTTTGACAAAACATTAAAAATAGAGGATTCATTGTTTTTTATTCAAACTTTTAGTAGATTTGGACTTTAATTATAAAAAACAATGCAAAAACATAACAGTACTATTACCTCTATTATTAATGTCATCGTAATTATTACGCAGGCAAGAGGAATGGTATGATAATATGTTATGAACATATTTAGAGAAACCTTCCAAGAATCTGGAAGGTTTTTTTTTTACACAAATTTTAAAAAAAATAGATATACATAAAATGGAATTAAATAAATACAGTAAAACAATTACACAAGACGAAACACAACCAGCAGCACAAGCGATGTTGTACGGAATTGGATTAACTGAAGAAGATTTAAAAAAGGCACAAGTAGGAATTGTGAGTATGGGCTACGAGGGAAATACTTGTAACATGCACTTAAATGATTTAGCAAAACAAGTCAAACAAGGCGTTTGGGATGCCGATTTAGTAGGTTTGATTTTTAATACGATTGGAGTTAGTGACGGAATTTCTAACGGTACTGATGGTATGCGCTATTCATTGGTTTCCAGAGATGTAATTGCTGATTCTATTGAGACCGTTATGGGGGCTCAATGGTATGATTCTATGATTGCTATTCCAGGATGTGATAAAAATATGCCAGGTGCTTTAATTGCTATGGGAAGAGTAAATAGACCTTCAATTATGGTTTATGGAGGATCAATTCATTCAGGAGAATGGAAAGGTGAGAAGCTTAATATCGTTTCAGCTTTTGAAGCTTTGGGTAAAAAATTGCAAAAAACAATTTCTGAAGAAGATTTTAAAGGGGTAATTCAAAATTCTTGTCCTGGACCAGGTGCTTGCGGTGGAATGTATACTGCCAATACTATGGCTTCGGCAATTGAAGCATTAGGAATGAGTTTACCATACAGCTCATCTAATCCAGCTTTAAGTGAACAAAAAAGAAATGAATGTTTGGATGCTGGTAAATACATCCGATTGTTGCTTGAAAAAGACATTAAGCCAAGGGATATTATGACTCGAAAAGCGTTTGAAAATGCGATTACGATTGTAGCTGTTCTTGGAGGATCTACAAATGCGGTTATGCATCTAATCGCAATGGCACACGCAGTTGATATTGAAATCACTTTGAAAGATTTTCAAAATATTAGTGATAAAACACCTATGCTAGGAGATTTGAAACCAAGTGGTAAATACATGATGGAGAATCTTCATTATGCAGGAGGAGTTCCAGCAGTTTTAAAATATTTATTGAAAAACGGCTTGATTCACGGTGATTGTATGACAGTAACTGGTAAAACAGTAGCCGAGAATTTGGCTAATATTCCAGATTTGAGCGATGGACAAGATGTAATACATGAAATACAAAAGGCATTAAAACCTACAGGAAATATTCAAATTTTATACGGAAATCTTGCTGAAGAAGGTTGTGTAGCCAAAATTAGTGGTAAAGAAGGTGAATATTTTGAAGGTACTGCCGTAGTTTTTGAAAGTGAATTTGAAGTAATTCCTGGAATAGAAGCTGGAAAAGTAAAACCAGGTAACGTAGTAGTGATTAGATACTGTGGTCCAAAAGGTGGTCCTGGTATGCCCGAAATGCTGAAACCAACTTCTGCCATAATGGGAGCAGGCTTAGGAAATTCGGTAGCCTTAATTACTGATGGTAGATTCTCTGGTGGTTCTCATGGTTTTGTGGTAGGTCACATCACTCCAGAAGCTTATGATGGGGGTGGAATTGCATTAATCGAAGAAGGGGACGTAATTAGTATTGACGCCGTCAAGAACACAATCAACCTTAAAATATCCGATGAAGAATTTGCTAGAAGAAAAGCTAATTGGGTACAACCACCACTAAAAGCTACAAAAGGGGTATTGCTTAAATATGCCAGATCGGTCTCTAGTGCTTCAACAGGATGTGTAACCGATAAATAACTAGATGATATAAAAATGAAAGCAATTTCATTTTAAAATAAGAATACCAATGGTAACAAATAAAATTTCAGGCGCTGAAGCTATCATCAGATGCCTTTTAGAAGAAGGTGTAGACATCGTTTATGGATATCCAGGTGGAGCCATAATGCCTGTATACGATGAATTATATAAATTTCAAGATCAGTTGCATCACGTTCTAGTTCGGCACGAACAAGGAGCGACGCATGCTGCACAAGGATATGCAAGAGCTACAGGGAAAGTTGGAGTAGCCATCGCTACTTCAGGACCAGGAGCTACTAATTTAGTCACTGGAATTGCCGATGCTCAAATCGATTCGACTCCAATGGTTTGTATTACAGGTCAGGTTGGGAAACATTTATTGGGTTCTGATGCTTTCCAAGAAACAGATATTATAGGAATTTCAACTCCTGTAACCAAATGGAATTATCAAGTTACAGAAGCTTCGGAAATTCCTGAAATCATCGCTAAAGCTTTTTACATCGCTCGTTCAGGACGTCCAGGGCCAGTTTTGGTGGATATTACCAAAAACGCTCAGTTTGACGAACTTGATTTTAGTTATACCAAATGTAAAGGAGTTCGTAGTTACTTTCCAAAGCCTGTTTTAGATCACCAAAAAGTAGCCGAAGCGGCTGCATTGATTAATGGTGCTAAAAAGCCTTATGTCGTTTTTGGTCAGGGTGTAATCTTGGGGCAAGCCGAGGAATTATTAAAAGCGGTAATTGAAAAAACGGGAATACCAGCAGCTTGGACGATTTTAGGTCTTTCTGCTTTACCATCAGATCATCCTTTAAACGTTGGGATGCTTGGAATGCACGGTAATTATGGACCGAATATTTTAACCAATGAATGCGATGTTTTGATTGCCATTGGTATGCGCTTCGATGATCGTGTAACGGGCAATTTAGCTACATATGCTAAACAAGCCAAAGTAATTCACTTTGAAATAGATCCAGCTGAAGTAGATAAGAATGTGAAAACTGATGTAGCTGTTTTGGGTGATGTAAAAGAATCATTGGCAGCTCTTTTACCTTTGGTAGAAGCTAAATCACATGAAGCTTGGCATAACGAATTCAAAGAAAAATATAAAATTGAATTGGAAAGCGTTATCAATGACGAGTTAAAGCCGAAGGGCGAAGGAATCTCAATGGGGGAGACAATCGAAATGATCAATAAGCATTCGAAAGGAGATGCTATAATGGTTTCTGATGTTGGACAACACCAAATGTTTACTTGTCGCTATTCAAAATTCAATAAAACAAAAAGTAATATTACTTCTGGTGGATTAGGAACTATGGGATTTGCATTGCCTGCTGCTATAGGTGCTAAAATGGGACAACCAGATCGTGAGGTAGTCGCTATTATTGGGGATGGTGGATTTCAAATGACGATTCAGGAATTAGGTACTATTTTTCAAACTAGAGTTCCTGTAAAAATTGTAGTGCTTAATAACGAATTTTTAGGAATGGTAAGACAATGGCAGCAATTGTTTTTTGACAAACGCTACGCGTCTACCGAGATGATAAATCCCAATTTTATTGCTATTGCCGAAGGCTATTATATAAAAGCCAAAAAAGTAAACAAAAGAGAGGATTTAGATGCTGCTGTTGCGGAAATGTTAGCTTCAAAAGAAGCGTATTTCTTGGAAGTAATGGTAGAAAAAGAAAATAATGTATTTCCAATGATTCCAACAGGAGCCTCAGTTTCTGATATCAGATTAAGTTAAAAGTTATGGAAAATAAAACATTCACGATTTCTGTATATTCAGAAAACAACGTAGGCTTATTGAATAGGATTTCAGGCATATTTCTGAAACGTCACATAAATATTTTGAGTTTAAATGTATCCGAATCTGAGATAGAAAACGTTTCTCGATTTGTCATTGTTGTAAATACAACCGAAAAATGGGTACAAAATATTGTAGGTCAGATCGAAAAACAGATTGAAGTAATTAAGGCTTTTTACCACATCGACGAAGAAACCATCTTCTTGGAAAGTGCCATTTTTAAAATCGAATCTAGTTTGCTTTTTGATGAGCGACAAATTCAAAATATAATCAAAGAAAGCAATTCACAAATTGTAACCGTTTCGAGAGACTTTTTTGTGATTTCAAAATCAGGAAAGCGCTCTGAAATAGAGGAGTTGTATGCAAAGTTAAAGCCTTTCGGAATCATGCAATTTGTGCGATCAGGACGCATTTCAGTTTCAAAAACGAAAATGGAAATTTCGGCAATATTAGAGAGTTTATAAAGTAATATTTATCGAAATAGTCTTAACTAGAATTTCAAAACAAAAACCAAATAAAACTATTAATTATAAAATTTCACATTCATTAAATATTAAAAAAATGGCAAATTATTTCAATTCATTACCACTTAGATTACAATTAGAACAATTAGGCGTTTGCGAATTTATGGACCAATCAGAATTTGCAAATGGAATAACAGCTTTGGCAGGAAAAAAAGTAGTCATTGTAGGTTGTGGAGCTCAAGGTTTAAACCAAGGTTTAAACATGAGAGATTCTGGTTTAGATATTTCTTATGCTTTACGTGCAGAGGCAATTGCTCAAAAAAGAGCTTCTTATATGAATGCTGCAGATAATGATTTTAAAGTTGGAACCTATGAAGAATTGATTCCAAGTGCAGATTTAGTTTGTAATTTAACTCCAGATAAACAACATACTGCTGTAGTAAGTGCTATTATGCCATTGATGAAAGAAGGAGCTACTTTAGCTTACTCTCACGGTTTTAACATCGTTGAAGAAGGAATGCAAATTCGTAAAGATATTACGGTAATTATGTGTGCTCCAAAATGCCCAGGATCAGAGGTTCGTGAAGAGTACAAAAGAGGTTTTGGAGTTCCTACCTTAATTGCTGTTCACCCAGAAAACGATCCAAATGGAGTAGGATTAGAGCAAGCAAAAGCATATGCAGTGGCTACAGGTGGCCACAGAGCAGGTGTTTTAAAATCTTCTTTCGTTGCCGAAGTAAAATCAGATTTGATGGGAGAGCAAACCATTTTATGTGGAATGCTACAAACGGGTTCTATTTTGTGTTTTGACAAAATGGTCGAAAAGGGAATTGAGCCAGGTTATGCTTCAAAATTGATTCAATACGGTTGGGAAACGATTACTGAAGCTTTAAAACATGGTGGAATCACCAATATGATGGATCGTTTGAACAATCCATCGAAAATTGAAGCTTTCGAATTGGCTGATGAACTAAAAGACATTATGCGTCCATTATTCCAAAAGCATATGGATGATATTATTTCAGGTGAATTTTCAAAAAACATGATGATAGATTGGGCAAACGATGACATCAATTTATTATCATGGAGAGCCGCTACAGCTGAAACTAATTTTGAAAAAACAGCACCTACAGCAGCACCAATATCTGAACAAGAATACTTTGATAATGGTGTTTTAATGATTGCAATGGTTAAAGCAGGGGTTGAATTGGCTTTCGAAACCATGACAGAGTCTGGAATTATTGAAGAATCTGCTTATTATGAGTCATTACACGAATTGCCTTTGATTGCTAATACTGTAGCTAGAAAAAAATTATATGAAATGAACCGAATCATTTCGGATACGGCTGAATATGGTTGTTATTTGTTTGATCATGCGTGCAAACCTTTGTTGGTAGATTTTATGCAAGCTATTGATACGAATGTGATTGGTAAAACATTTTCAACTTCTAATGAAGTAGATAATGCGGTGTTGATTGCAGTAAACAATAGCATCCGTCAACACCCAATTGAAGAAGTAGGTGCTTGGTTACGTGAATCGATGACTGCGATGAAAAAAATAGGTTAAAGAATGGAATTACCACACAGGGAGCGTGTGCTGAATAACTATCTTATCGATACTCTCATGGTTTTAGTTTGAATTAGTTATTAAATTTTAAAGTTGGGCTAAACGATTTGATATTCTCAGATTCACTTAACTTCATTGGGGAGTTAAGTGAATGTAATCCGAAAGAAAAGTATAGATTGTTATAAATTGTAGTTAATTTGTTATTTGTAAAGGGCAAACTGTAAGTAGTTTGCCTTTTTTATTGCACCATCGTGTTATAAAAAAATAAAATAATTATAAACATCAATCAAGGAATTAGTATATTTGATTTTCAATAAAACCAACGTATAAAATTTAGAATTAATACCTTCGCAAAAAATTAAAAAAGATGAGTTATTTTAAAATCGAAAATTTAGAACAATATTTTAAACATTATAATAAATCGGTTAGAGAACCAAGAAAATTTTGGGGAAAAATTGCTGAAGAAAATTTTACTTGGTATCAATATTGGGATAAAGTAGTTGATTTTAATATGGCTACGGCTGAAGTGAAATGGTTTACCGAAGCGAAAGTAAATATCACCAAAAACTGTATTGATCGACACTTAGCCAAGCGAGGTGAAAAAAATGCCATCATCTTTGAACCTAACAATCCAGAGGAAGCCGCACAACACATTACCTATAACGAATTGCATCAAAGAGTTTGCAAAATGGCTAATGTATTGAGGGAACAAGGAATTACAAAAGGAGATCGTGTTTGTATCTACTTGCCAATGATTCCAGAATTGGCAGTTTCGATTTTAGCTTGCGCTAGAATTGGAGCCATTCACTCTGTAATTTTTGCAGGATTTTCTTCTTCGGCTGTAGCGTCAAGAATTAATGATAGCGAATGCAAAATGGTCATTACTTCTGATGGAGGGTATCGAGGAAATAAAACCATTGATTTGAAAGGAATTATTGATGAAGCCTTAGAATCTTGCCCTTCGGTACAATCTGTTTTGGTTGCCAAAAGAATTGAGACACCAATTAGCATGAAACCAGGGAGAGACCAATGGCTACAACCTCTTTTGGATCAAGCATCAGATAATAATGTTGCCGAAATAATGGATGCCGAAGATCCTTTGTTTATCCTATATACTTCGGGTTCTACGGGAAAACCAAAAGGAATGGTACATACTACAGCGGGTTATATGGTATACACTTCCTATACTTTTAAAAATGTTTTTAATCACGAAGAAAATGATATCTTTTGGTGTACCGCAGATATCGGGTGGATTACAGGACATTCTTACACACTTTATGGTCCATTGTTAAACGGTGGAACCACAGTTATTTTTGAAGGAATTCCTTCTTATCCTGATTTTAGCCGTTTCTGGGAAACTATTGAAAAACATAAAATTACACAATTCTATACGGCTCCAACAGCCATCCGTTCTTTGGCTAAAGAAAGCTTAGAATATGTACAACGTTTCCCTCTTAAATCATTAAAAGTTATTGGTTCTGTTGGAGAGCCTATCAATGAAGAGGCTTGGCACTGGTTTAATGACCACGTTGGAGACAAACGTTGTCCAATTGTGGATACTTGGTGGCAAACCGAAACTGGCGGAATCATGATTGCGCCTATTTCTTTTGTAACGCCAACCAAACCAACCTATGCTACTTTGCCTTTACCAGGAATTCAGCCTGTTTTGATGGATGACAAACGCAACGAAATCGAAGGTAATCAAGTTGTTGGAAGTTTATGTATCAAATTCCCATGGCCAGGTATTGCTAGAACGATTTGGGGTGATCACCAACGTTATGTTGATACGTATTTCTCATCTTTCCCAGGTAAATACTTTACGGGAGACGGTGCATTACGCGATGAAGTAGGTTATTATAGAATCACAGGTCGTGTAGATGATGTGGTAATTGTTTCTGGTCATAATTTAGGAACAGCACCAATTGAAGACGCTATAAATGAACATCCAGCGGTTGCAGAATCTGCTATTGTTGGATTCCCACACGATATTAAAGGAAATGCCTTGTACGGTTATGTTATTCTGAAAGAATCAGGGGAATCTAGAGATAGAGAAAACTTGATCAAGGAAATTAACCAAATCATTACCGATCATATTGGCCCAATTGCGAAATTAGACAAAATTCAGTTTGTAACAGGCTTACCAAAAACACGCTCAGGAAAAATCATGCGTCGTATTTTACGTAAGATTGCAGAAGGCGATTTCTCTAACTTTGGAGATACCACTACGTTGATAAACCCAGAAATTGTGGATGAAATTAAGAACAATAGATTGTAATTAGTATATCAAATAATTCACACTAACTGCTTTATTCAAAAGATAAAGCAGTTTTTTTTTATTTATAAAAGTTTATAAGCTATCGCATTCAAAACATTTCATTAAATTTACCCATATGGTAAATACAGAAATTGTAATAATTGGGGGAGGTTTAGCAGGATTGACTGCTGGAATTCACTTATCCCAAAAAGGATTTGCTGTAGTTATTATTGAAAAAAACGAATATCCCAAACATAAAGTCTGTGGCGAATATATTTCTAATGAAGTCAAGCCTTATCTAGAATCTTTGGGAATTCCTATTCAAAATGCGCATCCAACTTCGATTACTCAATTAGAATTTGCGACTTTATACGGTGCGAGTTTACATCAGAAATTACCCTTGGGTGGTTTTGGTATCAGTCGCTATACCTTAGATCACATGTTGTATCAAAAAGCGATTGAAAATGGTTGTAACATCATAAAAAATACCGTAGAAACCTGTGTTTTTAAAGAGGATCAGTTCTTCGTCACTACGCAAAATCAAGAAATATATACAGCCAAAATTGTTTTAGGTGCCTTTGGCAAAAGAGCCAATTTAGATTATTATTTGCACAGAACGTTTATTCAAAAACAATCACCTTGGTTAGCGGTCAAAAATCATTTTCAAGGTAATTTTCCAGACGATGTGGTGGGGTTGTATCATTTTAAAGGCGGTTATTGTGGTGTTTCAAAAGTAGAGAATGGCCGCATAAATATATGTTATATTGCTCATTATAAAGATTTTAAGCTGTATAAGAATCTAGATGATTTTGAAAAAGGTGTACTCTTCAAAAATCAAAAATTGAAGCATATTTTTGAAACCTCGGTTCCTGTTTTCGAGAAACCATTAACAATCAGTCAAATTTCTTTTGAAAAAAAAGAGCCTGTTTCAGCTCATATACTGATGATAGGCGACACGGCTGGTCTCATTCATCCTTTGTGCGGTAACGGGATGGCTATGGCGATTCATAGTGCCAAAATAGCGGCTGAAGCCAGTATTGATTTCCTTCAATATAAAAGCAGTAGAGCAACTTTAGAACTAGCCTATACCGAAACTTGGAATATCAATTTCAAAGCACGATTACGAATGGGAAGAAGTTTGAGTGCTATTTTAGAACAGCCGATTCTAACATTAATCGTTCTCCAAGTAGCTGTCCTTTTTCCTTTTATTATCAAACAAATCATCAAACGTACTCATGGTACACCCATTTCATAAATGAATTTTAGAGTCCCCACAAAATACAGAACTACTTCTACAGAAATTATGGATGATTTTTCTCTTGAAGGAGAAGAACTCAGAGAGGCTTTGGATAAAATTGCTTCCATCAATCAACTTTTAGGTGGTAACAAAGTCACGCTCGGTGGTGTAGAACAGTTACTTGGAAACGTCTCTCGTGATGAAACCATCACAATTGTAGATATTGGGTGCGGAAATGGTGACATGTTGCGTACCTTAGCTCAGTATGCACAAAATAAGAGTTTGGTATTCGAATTAATCGGGATTGATGCCAATAGGTTTACAGTGAATCACGCCGAGCAGCTGTCTGCTGATTATGAAAACATTTCCTTTCGTTGTGAGGATATATTTGATGCTGCGTTTCAAGTAGTAAAAGCAGATTTGTTTTTGTGCACACTGACTTTACATCATTTCAAAAATGAGGAAATAGAGTATTTGTTGCCGTTGTTTTATAAAAATGCCCGATTAGGTATAATCATTAATGATTTGCAGCGAAGCAGCTTGGCCTATAGGCTATTCCAACTTTTATGTTTTGTTTTTCGTCTGAATACGATGTCACGAGAAGACGGATTAACCTCTATTTTAAGAGGTTTTACCAAAGAAGAGTTGATCCATTTTTCAACTCAAATGAAATTTAGTACATGGTCCATACGTTGGAGATGGGCTTTTAGATACCAATGGATAATTTCAAAATTATGAGTGTAAAAATTTGTACCGTAGCCAAACAATTGCCTAGCTATTCAAAAGCTACCGAAGAAATTATTCCTTTTTTGGATGCTTGGCTCGAAGGACAAGACGAGCGTTTTATTCGAAAAGTAAAAAAAATATTCGAAGGAGCGGCTGTGGATAAACGCTATTCTATCATGGATCCGATCGAGGTATTTACAAAAACATCTTTCGCTGAACGCAATGCCATTTATGTACGTGAAGTCATCACATTAGGAGAGAAAGTATTGCAAAAAGCATTGCTCCAAGCCGAATGGAAGGCGACCGACATTGATTACATAATTACCGTAAGTTGTACAGGAATTATGATTCCATCACTTGACGCTTATTTAATTAATAGTTTGCAATTGCGACAAGATGTGGTGCGTTTGCCTGTGACTGAAATGGGTTGTGCTGCTGGTGTATCAGGTATTATTTATGCTAAAAATTTTCTGAAAGCTAATCCCGGAAAAAGAGCTGCAGTAATTGCAGTCGAAAGTCCCACAGCCACTTTTCAACTCGATGATTATTCGATGGCCAATATTGTAAGCGCAGCAATTTTTGGAGACGGAGCCGCTTGTGTGTTGCTTTCTTCACATGATTCAGACGAAGGGCCTGAAATCATTGGTGAGGAAATGTATCATTTTTATGATGCCATTCATATGATGGGTTTTGAATTAACCAATTCGGGTTTGCAAATGGTACTCGATAGTGCTGTTCCTGAAACTATTGCGAGTCATTTTCCGGTAATTATTCATCCTTTCTTAGCACAATATCAATTGTCGATTTCGGATATGGATTATTTGATTTTTCATCCTGGTGGTAAAAAGATTGTTCAAACGGTGGAAACACTTTTTGAAGGCTTAGGCAAAGACATTGAAGAAACCAAAGCTGTTTTGCGTCAATATGGAAACATGTCCAGCGCAACCGTACTTTATGTTTTAGAAGCAATTATGAATAAAAAACCCGCCAAAGGAACCAAAGGACTGATGTTGAGTTTTGGTCCCGGTTTTTCGGCACAACGTGTTTTATTACAATTTTAAACTATGAAAATAGAAGATATCCTAGCTAAATTACCGTACTCAGAGCCTTTTTTGTTTGTTGATACTATCGAAAAAATAGATGAAAGTGGTGTAGTAGGCACTTATCGTTATGACGAGAATTTATCTTTTTACAAAGGACATTTTGTAGATCATCCAGTAACACCTGGTGTGATTTTGACCGAAACCATGGCACAAATTGGTGTCGTTTGCTTGGGAATTTTTATTCTAAATGATAGCTTTACTAAGGATAGCGTAATTGCTTTAACATCAAGTGAAATTGATTTTTTGAAACCTGTTTTTCCAAGTGAGACCGTAACTGTTTTTTCTGAAAAAATATATTTCCGTTTTGGGAAATTAAAATGCAAAGTATGGATGGAAAATCAAAAGAAGGAAACTGTTTGTAAAGGTTTTATTGCGGGTATGATTAAATAATGATTCGAGTTTTTATACTAAAGCTGCCATGAAAAAAAGAGTAGTAATTACAGGACTAGGTGTGGTAGCTCCAAATGGAGTAGGGGTTCCCACTTTTACGCAAGCCATCCAAAATGGAATTTCAGGAATACAACACGATCCTGAGTTAACACGTCTTGACTTTTCATGTCAAATTTCTGGTAAACCTTCAGTTTCTGATGAACTAGCGCTTGAGTATTTTACTTCTTTAGAGCTGCGTAATTTTAAGGCAACTGGAATTTTATATGGTGTTATCGCGGGGATGGAAGCATGGAAAAATGCTGGTTTGACCATTGAAACCAATGATGTTCCTGATTGGGAAAGCGGTACAATCTTTGGCACAGGGACTTCTGGCATTGAAAAATTTAGAGAGAGTATTTATAAAATAGACGATAGGCAAACCCGTCGGTTGGGAAGTACTGCCGTAGCACAAACTATGAACAGTGGCGTTAGCGCTTATTTAGGTGGAAAACTGGGTTTAGGCAATCAAGTGACGACCAATTCTTCGGCTTGTACCACAGGTGCCGAAAGCATTTTGATGGGCTACGAACGCATTCAATCAGGATTAGCCAAAAGAATGCTCGTGGGAAGTACTAGCGATTCGGGACCTTATATCTGGGGCGGATTCGATGCGATGAAAGTTTGTACTTTTAAACACAACGATCAGCCCGAGCGAGGCTCTAGACCGCTTTCGGCAACGGCTTCGGGCTTTGTCCCGAGTAGTGGAGCAGGAGCGTTGGTGATTGAAGACTTGGACTCAGCTTTGGAACGCGGAGCCACCATTTATGGCGAAATTATGGGTGGTAACTGCAATTCTGGCGGACAAAGAGGGCAAGGCTCTATGACGGCACCCAATGGAATCGCCGTGCAAAAATGTATTACAGATGCGCTTGTGAATGCTGGAATTGCAGCAACCGATTTAGATGCGATTAACGGACATTTGACCGCCACCGCCAAAGATGCTTTTGAAATTGAGAATTGGTGCCAAGCATTAAATCTAAAAGGAGATGATTTTCCGTATATCAACTCCTTAAAATCTATGGTAGGACATTGTTTGTCGGCTGCGGGAAGCATAGAGTGTGTGGCTACAGTTTTGCAACTCCATCATGATTTCATTTTTCCCAACCTGAATTGCGAGGATTTGAATCCCGAAGTTTTGGAGTGGATACCTACGAGCCGTATTCCACAACTTGCACTTACTAAAAAAATGAAGTATATTGCTAAAGCAAGTTTTGGATTTGGAGATGTAAATGCTTGTATTGTTTTTAAAAAATGGAGTACAACTTAAAATTATTCAACTTAACGATTGTATATGAACACAGATCAAAACACGAGAATCGAAGAGCTTAAACAAATCATTAAGCCTTACATTCAAAACTCAGAAGCCTTGGAAACACTGACTAAAGAGACTGATTTTATCAAAGATTTACAAATCAATTCAGCAAATTTAGTGGATATCGTTTTGGATATTGAAGAGAAATATGAAATCGTAATTGATAATTCGTCGATGGAACGCATGCTTACCGTAAAAGCCGCTTTAGAAATTATTGAAAACAAGTTAAACGAATCCTAGCCACTTGATGATAGGAAACGATGTGGTAGATTTGGACTTAGCTCGTTCGCAAAGTGCTTGGAAGCGAAAAGGATTTTTAGATAAACTTTTTTTGCCCCAAGAACAACAACTGATTTGGACTGCCGAAAATCCAGAACAGATGGTTTGGAATTTATGGACTAGAAAAGAAGCTGCGTATAAAATTTTCAATCGCCAAACGCAAATTCGAGCCTTTAACCCGTTGCAATTTGCTTGTAGTGTTAACGACACTTTTGAAGGGACCGTTGCCATCCAAAACCAAATTTACAGTACTCGTACCGAAATAAAAAAGAGTAGCATGTATACAATAGCCGTTAGTGATGCGGCTTTTTTTTCTAAAATACAAGTGTTGTCACCCGAAGCCACGATTGGTAAAGAAAACGGAATTCCTTATTGGACTCATCCCGTAACTCAAGCAAAAAATCCCGCTTCCATCACGCATCATGGGCGCTTTTGGAACGGGATTTATTTGGATTTAAATTATTAGGAAAGTTGACCCTTATTGATATTTCAAAAGTTAGATATTCATCATCTTATTATTTAGAATCTAATAGTATGGTCAATACAAATAATTTATTGTTTTGTAAATTTCATGTTTATTTTTTCGTTCTGAAAAATATAAACACCTATTGGGCTAAAATTTAAGATTGTTTCTTTGGAATCATTATTTCCTTCTTGCACTAATCTCCCTGAAATATCAAATATTCTATAGTTACCCAAAACACTATTTGATATTAGTTTATTGTCATTTTTTGAGTACCAAATTATATTTTTTGATTCCGCAATTTGTTCTTTAATTCCTAAAGAAGGTCTTAAGGTTACTGTATAATCCTCAACTTGCCCATCTTTTGTTGCATCACAGGCTCCTATTTCATCACCAGTTCTCACTCTTAATCGCAAAGGTTTGTTTATAGTTGCGGTTGATGGCGGTGTTATTGTGGCAGACCACATTGTATTTGTATTAAACCCATTTGTTGGAGCAATTTTTGTCCCAGAAGTAGCAACAAGTTCCGAAGCTTCAAATGAACCATTGTTATTGTAATCAATCCAAGCATTGATATATTGAGAATTCCCTACAATTCCTATTTGTAATGTGTAAGCTTGTCCAATGGTCAAATCGGTATAAACGTTGGGATCAATACAGTTTTTTTTAGTAAAATCAGTATAAAAGACCTGTGAAGAAGTCTTTCTAGGAAGTGAAACATTATTAATAGTGCCTAATTGAATCAGAGTAGGACCCAACCAAAAATTAGAGGCATTGTTGGTTGAAGTGATTTCGCACGAAGCATTACTTACGATACCTCCACCAGAATTGTCTTCTATTGGTGTTGCTCCCAAAGAGAGTGTTAGATTTTCACGTGATCCTAAAAATTCTGTAATAGCTCGCTCTCTTTGTCCAAGGGTGAATTTTCTTCCACTATTGTACCCCATCATGTTGTATTGTATACCATCATAAGTACTCCCTGTACATGGGTTGATAATAGTGTTGTCTGGGAGAGGATTAAGATAGGGTTTACATGGAGCTGTATCGCAAACATAGTCATTAACAGTGAGGCAGTTTTGTGCTGTTTCTGCAACAGGACAAGGTGAGGTAGTAAAATCATAATCTTTGCCAAACGTATGTTCTAATCCCACGGCATGGCCTATTTCGTGAGGTAAAATGCTAATATTAAAAGCATTAAGTTTGGTTGCAACT
This sequence comes from Flavobacterium polysaccharolyticum, assembly GCF_038739875.1. Classification (NCBI taxonomy): domain Bacteria; kingdom Pseudomonadati; phylum Bacteroidota; class Flavobacteriia; order Flavobacteriales; family Flavobacteriaceae; genus Flavobacterium; species Flavobacterium polysaccharolyticum. The sequence goes on along the minus strand of NZ_JBCGDP010000012.1, from coordinate 85,872 downwards.
CTACAAGTCATAAAAGCGTCATAACTTTTGTCCTCATTTTTAGGCAAACCACTAAAACCCGTATCCCCTCCATTGAAGTTCCCTTTAAAACCATTTATAACATAGATATTAAAATAAGAAGCTTCAGGCCAATGTGGCGCAAAAGTTCTAACTTGATCTGCTGTTACCCCTTTAGCATCATCCAAACCATAGGTTGCATAATTGGGTAATGTAGTTCCTGAAGCATAATGTCTAATAATTCCAGTAGTAGCTTCGCATGATTCGGTTCTTTTGGCTAAAGCAAGTTTGAATGGCATTACAGTTCCATCCAAAAGTCCATTTCCTTCTGGATAAACAAAATCCCCATAAGTAGTATTAAGTATTTTATTGCAGTTATCTATCCATGTCTCAATTTCTAAATCTGAGGGGTTAAATTGGGTTCCAACAGCTTCATTATTAGGTACTATAATATGTACCACAACAGGAATAGTATAGATTTTTCCGTTATATGCTCCCGTTTTATCTATAGAAAATCCTTTGGAAAGTAAGAACTTTTCAATATCTAGTGAAGGTGATTTTGTGTTATTTGGGGCTATTTTTTTATCTAAAGTCAAATCTTTTGAGACTGCTTTTTTTTGCATTTCATCTGTAAGGCAAGAGTTTTGTGAGTGGCTTATTAAAATTGTACCTAAAAGAATAACGCCAGTAAGTAATGTTTTCTTCATCTTTAACTATTTTTTATAAAACACAAAAAAAGTAAATTTTGAGTAAAACACACTATGAATTGTTATTTTTTATATACTACTCTAACCAACTGATTATTGAGTAAGAAGTACTTATTAGCGTTTAGCGTTGAAATTTTAGCAAAAAACTTATTCTTTAAAGTTCTAATTTACTTCATAGCAATAATTCAATAACTACTATTGAGAGCAAAGAAACAATATCAAGTATAATAAAAAATTAGGAAGTAAATAAGGCAACCAACGAGGGGTAAACATATGACTGTTACAAGTAACTTAATCATTTCTGGAATCATACTTCTTGCGTTTTGGGGAAATAATTGATTTAGAGCTTTCTGTTGTTACAATTGGTTTGGGTAGAATTGAATTTATTATATACAATTCCAGTAGAAAATTCAGCTTTACCAACTCCAAATTGATTCTCTAAAGTATTTAGGTTTTCCATATTTTTACAATTCTCTAATTTTATTGATCAATTTTGGCCTGCTTTTTTGTTATTATTTTGAAAAAAAATTAGTTTCTATGGATAATAGAAATTATTAAATAAATTAAGCCGAAAAATATGAGGCTTAATGCAAGTAAAAATCCAAAACCACCTAAAACAACCCTAAATAAAGTTAAAGAAATTAACAAAAGTATAATTCCAAGTATAATTGCTAATATTGAGTTTTTAGTTCCTCTATTCATCTAATTATTTTATGTTTAATTCTCCTTCGTCAATGTGGCTTCATTTTTTCGAAAAAGACTAAATATCAATGAGGCAATCATCAAGAATGTTAATATAAAGAATTCTTTCCAAACCGACTTCTCACAAATATTATAATCACTTAGTTTTAATAATTCAGAGTTGTTTTCTCGAAAAACAAAAGAAAACACTTCTTTTTCATCTACTATTTTTTCATATAGAGTCGATTCCTTATTTGTTAAAAATGATATTGAATCTCTAAATTTCATATTCTCAAATTGACTCAAGTTTAAGTTTTGTAAACCACAAGGTTGTATAGTAAAATTAGTTGGTGTACCCACAATTTTAAAATCTAGGGAAGGAACATTGTCTCCTGTAGATTCATAATAAATTGGCAGTTCAGCCAATTCTGCTTTAATTTCAATTAAGTTTTTACTTTCAATTATGTTGGGTTTAGCAAAAATGAAATATGTATATCCCAAATAGAATAATATCATAAATATCCACGAAAAAGTTGCTTTACTGTTTTTTTTCATTCTTTTTTAACACTATTTATGTCATTATAACGCATAACGTTATAATTTAATTGAGTAAAAACTAAAATTAATTGATTGAAGCGGTTAGGTTCAAGCTATTTATCGCTTTTTAAATTATTAATATATTTGGATGATCTTCCATTCCAATAACAGTTTATACATCTACCATTTTCAAATTTGTGTTCGCAATTTTTCTTTCCATACAAATAAAATGAGCATTCAGGACATAATGAGGTCATTTTCGATGATTCTGAAAAGTAAAGACTTTTACATTCGTCACATTTTTGAGTTTTACTATTCATTTAAAGATTCCCCTTTTAAATTTATAACAGTATTTATACTTTTAATTAACCCAATTGATGCTTTTCCAGTTTCCATTTGAAAATCTATTTGTTCTCCGTAAATATCAACAATTCTAAAGATTGATAACTTTGGTTTATGTAGATTACCTTTAAAATCTCCATAAATAACATCATCAATCAACTTAAAATCAATTGATTTAATTTTGTTGTTTTCTATTTCTAAAATTTGACGAGTTGTTATTAAAGTATGTTTAGTTTGACTTTTTATTTCAAAGATTGGAAGCTCATTTTTATCCAATTCGAAGTCAATATATTTATTTTCAGTTTCAGCTGTGACTATTTTTGAATATTTCCAAGTGTCAATATCCATCGCTGAACGTTTTACAGACGCAATTGTTATATTTTGAATAGAGTTGTCTTTTTTCACTTAAGGTGTTCTTTTAGCTTGTGTCTAATGTACTGATATTACGGTGGGTTTGGAATTAAATTAAGCCTATTTTCGGATTTACTATCCTGAAGTGAGACTTTGGGACATAAATACAAAACCAACTTTCCATTAAGTCAATTGCCCAAATCCGTTGTAGCTCTTATATGCTGTTTCTTTTTCGATTTTAAACAACCTTATTTTACTTTTTTCAAGTAAACCCCTTTATTGTTGGTTGTTCCTTTTTTTTCAATGTACATATTACTTCCAATAATTTTCAAATTCATAGTATCGGCTGGAAATCCTGTATCTGTTGGATGAAAGTAGCAAATTATCTTTCCATCTTCTTTTTTCCATGTCCCTTTAGAGTCAATTCTGATTGTATGAATTTCATTTTTCTCAACAGTATAGTTTGAATCTATTCTGATTTGAAGTAATGAGCTTTTGTCTGTCAAATATCCACTAGTATATATTCCATAAATATTTCTATTACATGAAATAAATGTGAGTAATAAAATAATAATAATTGGAAGTTTTAGTTTCATTTTCTATGAAATATGTAGGTTCGGAAATGGGATATAATGCTCTGTTACTACAGTGGGTTTTATACTAAATTATGCCCAATTTTCGGATTTGCCAAATCTTCCAAATACAAAAATAACTTTCCATTAAGTCAATTGCCCAACCGAGGCTTCAAGTCCAAAAGATGAAGTAAATCCGTTGTGGTGCCTGTTAGGAATTGTTTTATTTATTTATTCTCTTTTTTTAGTGAATTTAAAATTTCTTTCATTTCTAATATTTCATCTTCTGTACAATTCATTTTTGATAAATGTACGTTTACAAATATATCATTTCCAAACATTGCATATCCGTACATATGATTTTGAGTAAATTTAGTTCCTTCGATATGTATTACGTTTTCTCTAAACATAAAATCATCTGTCATTTCTCCCCAACTTTTATCATTCGTTTCCATATTTTTTAAGTTCGAATAATTTTTAAAATACGAATAAGCAAACAAAGGAGAATTTTCGGGAAATTCTTTTCCTGCTTCTTTAATTTTTTTACCTAATTCTAGTTTTGGTAGATCAACTAAAGAGATCCTTTCTTGTTCATTAAGTTTGTAAAATAAAACAGAACAAATAAAACCATCTTTTTCAGCAAAGTAATAATAGTCAGAACCTCTCCATTCTTTGTCAAATTTTTTGAAATGCTCTGACAATAAACTTATTTTAACGTCCTTTTGTTTTGGATAAATAAACTCAAATGATTTTTTTTCAATAATATTGAATGATAAAAATCCTAAAATTATTAATCCTAAAAATAATTGCCTCAATTTCATTTTTTAAATTTATATGTTTTTAGTTTTCTGTTGTTCTAAAATAATGCCTAACTCCAGTTTCTCTAAAAAACCTCGTTTTTTCTTATTTTTAAGGTAAATATAGTTGATTTAAACTACAAAAAAATAATTTACGGTAAAAAGTAATTTGGTTTACTGCCCAGAAAATAGAAAAACAAAAGGCTTTAAAAGAGTTGTATGAACATAAAAAAATAAGTCCAATGCTTTTAGGTATTGTTTGAACTCATTTGGGGAATTAAGTTTAAGTGTCTGCGCAGGTTGTAGGCTGTACAGATAAATCTCACGTTAATGGCTAACTTTTTTTATTTAACTTTATTTTATCTAAAATTATTTTCTAAAAAATCAAAAACTAAATCAAAGTGGTTCAGCGGTTCAGAATGACTTCCTTCGATAGAAATATGATTGAAATGGTATTTAAAATGAAATGATTTTAATCGTCTTATTATTTTTTCAGCCATTGGTGTTGAAGGACATATTTCGTCTTTAGTTGCTGAAAGCAATAAAATTGGTGCTTTTATATTTTCTACTTTTATTAATGCTTTTTCTTCTGCAACAGAATCTTTTAACATTGCTTCAAATGTACCACGCAAATCTCTTTTCATTAAAAAAGGAACTGCTTCGTCATTTACAGGTACAAATGGAAGTTGTTTTCCTTGAAACGTCCAACAAGAGGAATTAAACTCTTGAGTGTGTCCAGGAAAAACAGCATGACTTGAAACCAAACCAATGACGCATTTGATGTTTTTATAATAACTTCCGATTAATAGTGCTAAATCAGCACCGCGAGAACCACCAACAATAGCAATTTTCTTCTTGTTTATTTTTTTGTTTTTTGATGCTTCTTGTATAGCGTTGTGTACATCTTCAATTGCAATTTTGTCTAGAATAGCTGGCGTATTTTTACAGCCAAAATAACCAATTGCTAAAAACGCATAGCCTTTTTCTATAAATTTATTTCGAGTTTTTTTCCAATAATCGCTTGTCCAAGCGTTTCCTCCTTCTGAGCCACCCAACCCAACTATTAAAGGCTGTTTTTTACCTTTTCCGAGATATAAAATGGCTTCAATATTTTTTACTCTAATAGTGTCTTGTGCATGTATAGAAATTGAACTAATGGTAAAAAATGCTATAAATACTAATTTTGAAATATTCATTTTTTAAATTTAAAAGTTTCGACAAAGTTGAAGCAAATAAATGTAATAGCATTTGACCTATATCAAAAAATCATTTTTCGGCCCTAATTCTACTCAAGGTTTCTTGGGTAATGCCTAAATAAGAAGCAATCATTCCAAGAGGTATTCTATGATGAATGTCATGATAGGTTTTAATAAAGTGATTGTATTTTTCTTTAGCTGTTGTAAACCGCATGGATGTAATTCTTTCCATAAAATGACCAAAAACGGTACCCATTGATAATCTGGCATACCGTTCCATTTCTGGAAAGCTTTCAAATAAAAACATTAAATCATCTACATCTAAACATAATGCCTCAGTATCTTCTATGGCGTCAATATAATATATATCAATTGCTCTTGTTCTAAAACTTCTAGGCGAATTACTCCATTCTCCCTCTGCTGGAAAATATTCGCTAATTTCTTTTCCATCTTTAATAAAATAAATACGGAACAAACCTTTTTGAATAAAATATGATTTTGTACATATTTTGTCGGCATGATGAATTATTTCACCTTTTTTGAAAGAAACAAAACTTATTTTGTTACTTAATGCCGCTTTTAATCCATCGTTTAACTTGATGTAGTTTTCAAAATGTCTAAATAATTTTTCTTGCTGTTCGATGATTCTATCTTTTTGAATTGATTTTTTTGCTGTTTTCGGATAGCTTCCCACTAACGTCAGTTTATCTAAAAACCTTCGTTTTTTGTTGTTTTTAAGGTAAATATAGTTGATTTAAACTACAAAAATATAATTTACGGTGAAAAGCAATTTGGTTTACTTTCCAAAAAATTAGAGCCTTAGAAGGCTTTAAAAATGTGTTGTCTAAACATAAAAAAACAAGTCTAGTGCTTTTTGATAGCAGCCTTACTTTTTTAAAAACTACAACTCAAAACCAAAAATAAACCTCGTTTAAATATCCTTAAACGAGGTTGTTTTTTTATGCTGATTTTGAAAATTTGCTTTTTAAGAGAGTTGCGCAACAGCTACTTGTGTTGGCGGTAGTTATATTTTATACTCTTACATTTTTACATAAGATCATTGCTGAGATCTTAGCTGTTCAATAATTTTAGAATCAACCCAATATTTTTTTGACTCCCAATATGTGCTTCCATTTTCCCTTACTTTTTCTTCTGACCTTTCAAAAAGCAAATATTTTCCATCAGGTGTTAATCTTGCACCGTTTTCTACTAGTTCTGAATTTATCTTATCTCCCATATTGATAGTTGAACCCCATGAGCCATCTTGCTGTCGAAAACTGATATAAATGTCGGACTTGCCATGTCCACCTTCTCTCTCACTATCCCATATTAAGTAGGATTCATCAGGTGCTATAAAGGGGTGGGCTGTCAATTCCCCTGAGTTAATCCCCTTACCGAGTAGTTTTGGTTCTTCATGCTTTCCGTCTATAATCCTTGATATACGGATTCCGACATTACTTTTATAATCGTCAAAAACAAGAGTGCCTTTAGAAGATACTGACATCACCATAATACCTAAATCTTCCCTATCAAACATGGGACCTAGGCTTTTAATTTTGGACCAACCAGAATCTGTACGCTCTATGTAGTTCCATCTAGAGTATAAGATGTTACTATCGCTAGGATTATGTTTAAAGTTATACTTATTAACCTTGTAATAGCTACCTTCATTACGATACACAACAACGAGAGGCTCAAACGGGTCGTTACCTTGATATGTAAAATAAAATTCATCCATATTCAAAGAGTCTGCATTACATAATTCCCAATCTTGAGAGGTGCTCTTTTTAGGAACAAAAATTTCGGGGGTTAATCCTGGTGGTTTATGTCCAAAGTAAAGATTCTCTTCTGCTAAAGGATTATTCTTCTTTGTTTCAGACTTCACAGTTTTACAAGCACTTAAAAATATTAAAAATACCAGTACTGTAATTTTAATCATGTTATTTCTCATTCTTTAATTTGTTTTAATTCTAACTAACTTTTTTATAGATGTTTAAAACTAAATGATTATAAAATTAAAATCATCGATTTTGAATTGATGCTTTTCTATTTGTTTTGTATTCTTTTTGTACGGTTAGTTTTCTTTTTCGTCTAAATATAAGTGATTTTCTTAATTTATTTTCAGTAACTTTTTTAGCTTGTTTATGTCAATTTCGATTCTGTTTCCAATTTCTACGAAATATTTTGTTTGCCAATTTTGAGTTTTTTGTGCTTGTTTATTTTCTGTTACGCTCCAATTTGGATAAACTCTAATTCCACGTTTTCCTTCCCCTTTTTTACTTGTCAAAATTTTATTTTCGCTCAAAACTGTTTTGTTGAAAATGAAAACTCCAAACTTTTCTGCTTGACGAGTTGCAATTAAGTAAAATTCGAATTCGTCGTCAACATTATGCGGTTCAGTTATACCGTTTTCATTCCGCTTCCAAATTGTTACAAATTGCCCAGTCTTAGTTGGCGTAATTTTCGCCATTCTGAATTTCACTTTTTGTCTATTCAGTTCAAAATTATGAGCAAAATATTCTTGACTTTCTTTTTCAATTGCTAAGTTTTCAAGTTGTATTCCGCAAACTTTAAATATAGAATTATTTATAAGTTGTATTTCGGAAAATATTTTGCTAGAATTTATCAATTTTTATATCTGTTATTTTTTAGTTGGTCGCTTGAGTTCTGGTACTACAACAATTTAGAATTAAAATAACCTCCGCCAAAAATTAATAGTGAAAATTCACTTTTTTCAGCATTAAAGCTTTTAAAGTATAAAGTGTCAATCTTATCAAATTCTATTTTTTTTGCTTTATGCTTAATGATTTCTGAATCTTTACAGCCGAGTAGAATCAACAATATCAAGTATGGAATTAATTTCTTCATGTTTAAGTAAGTTTGTTTTTAAACTTGTTATCAAAGTTCTTGTTATTCAGTGGGTTTTAGACTAAACAAAGCCCCATTCTTCAGATTTGTCAAATCATACCAAATACAAAACAAACTTTAAAGTAAGTTCTAAAAACACAATTTCTTAAAATCGCTTATGTGAAGTATCTTAATTTATTTCGATACATCCTGCTATATCTCTAGGTCTTTTACTCCTTAATAGATAGCAAACTTTATTTTGATCGTCAATTGCTATATAGTTTGATTTACTTTGTTTATCTAATAAATCTTTTTCTTTGATTAATCTTACTTTCCAATTGGGCATATTAGCTGGTGGAATAAAATTATCAATAATATTATCAAGAGATTCAAATTTCAATTTATTTAATAATTTGTTTAAAAATAAAGAATAGTCTGTATTATATATGTAATACTCTAACTCTCTAAAATTTTCAATTAAACATCTTTTTATTGAATCAACGACGTACCATCTTGACCACCAATAATCATAAAAATTATAATTATTGTTTACCTCAATTGTCAATAAACCTCTTCTTATATCATTTGAGAAATCATTATTATTTTCATCATTTCCAAAATATTTAATTATAATATCTTTAATTTTGACAAACGAATCAATATCAAAATTGTCTAAATTATAATTATAACTAATACATTTAAAAGCAAAATCAATACGTCCTTTAAAGAATACTAAATCTTCCATTTCAAATATTGCACTTTTGAAATCAGGATATTTAATAATCAATTTTGCTTTATTTTTTTCCTCTTCAATTTGTTCTTTTGCAAAAGCTGAACTAAATTTTTCTTTTGCTGAAAGAAATTTATAAATATCATCACAGCCTTCTGATAATTCTAAAATTAGATTAATTACACCATCAAAAGTTTCAGGACTTCTAATTATATCAGGTCTTTTACCTCCTTTTTCAACACTTCCTCTAGCAATTATATTTCTTATTACTCTTAGCCAATCTAAATATTTATCTTTATCAAAATTCTCATTATTGATTAAATATTCAATCTGAGCAAATAACAAAACTTTTTGAGAGTATGATGCGCTATTGACATTAGGAGAAAAAACATTTTCTTCAAAAACTACTTCTTTTAAAAAGTTTAATTTAGGATTATGGCTAAATAATGGAAAATTAATAGATAAATCTAAATTGTTATATTTTTCAGAGTATAGTTCAAAAACATTATATATGTATTTATAGCTTTCTAGTGTTATAAAATTTATTTTTATGTTATTTTGATTATCTTGAATGCTTCTAATATTTTGAATCCTATTATTGTTTTTTTCAATTGCTAATCGATACATTAATAAGCTTGATATAAATCTCATTAGAGCAATATCAATTTTGTTGTTTTTTCTAAAATTTGACCAAAAAAAGTCTGTCCATTTAGTGTCAATTTTAAAAGCAAGAGTTTGTGTAGGATTTAAATTAAGTTCCCATTTAGAATCAGAAATATATTTTTCAAAACTTGCCTTAAAATTTTCAAAAGGAGTTAATAATTTCCCTCTGGCATTCATTTTAATATATAAATCATCGGTAAGACCAATGTTATCAAGATTTATGTTATAAAAAGAAATTAAATTTTTGACAGTTAATTTTTCCCAAATATTTTCTACTAAGTAAAATTTATTATGAATAGCATCTAATGTTCTTAACATTGAGTTTATTGTTGGGTCATTTCTCCAAGAGAGAAAAAACCATTTGGAATTTATTATTTGATAACTAATTTCTAATTCTTTTTCAGATAAAATAATAACATCGTTTTTAACTAAGGCTTCACAAAATTCTCTTGAAGTTATTCTTGTTTCATAACTAAATTTTAGAAGTATTTCTTGAGCTTCATTGATTTTATCCTCTTTTATGGATGCATACCAATGTAATAAAAATAATGTTGTTAAACGTTGTTGTCCATCTAAAGGTTGGTAGATGTTATCAACTTTACTACCATAAATAAAATCTAATTTTAAATTGTTTTCTTGAATGATATTTTCATAAATTGCATTTAAGAAGTTATCTCTGATTTCCTTTTTGTCTTCTCTTCCTTGAGCATAATCTCTTTGAATTATTGGTATTTCAATTTTGTCCTGACTTTTTATTAAGTCAAAAAAAGTGATTGAGTCGTGATTATAATTATTGTCCATTTAATTTATTTTTTTAAGTAATCTTCTAAAACATTGAATAAATCTTTTTCATAATTTTCTCTATCTTCTTGTGTCCAAAAAGATATTTTTGGAGGATATTCACTGAAATATTTTAAAAATACATTTTTAGTACAAATTGGAATAAAGACACCAAGCTTATCTCTATCGATTATAGTTTTACGTTTTATTGGAAAAACAGCATTTTTATAACTTCTGTTTGTTTCTGAATCTAAAAGAGTTAAGTTTGAAATATGATTCGTGTCCTCTTCTATAAAATCATTATTAAAATGCGATATAACATCTTCATATAATAATCTAAATTTATCATCATCTCTGAAATCAGTAAATTTAGTAGTCTCAGTTTTTAATTCTGAACCACCTTTAAATGCTGTATCAATAAATGTGGAAGCTTCGCTAAGCCATAATTCTCTATTTTTGTCGGGCATATTATTTGGGTCTTTAATTGAAGCTATATGCTCAATATCCCATTTTCCATTTTTAAATAAATCAAAAGGGAAATAAGAATTATCAACTTTACTTTTCAATAATGTTAAAATATTATACAGTAATAATATTTTCTTAACATTTTCTTTGTCATCATATTGTAAATTTTCTAAATCGATATTTTTAACACTATCTTTAATTAAAATGTCCAAATAATCTCTAAACTCTGACTTAGTGAAATCAATTGATTTATTATATAACTCCTTTATAGTTTTATGGTTAATACAAACTAAGTAGCCTATTTTATGATATAAATCTCTTTCTTCATACCATTCGCTAAATCTTTGAAACCTTTGTTTAATTTCTTGCCAATTATTATCAATAGTACTTTTGGTTTTATTGAGAAACTTTTTATTAAAAAATCTAAAAATTGAATATTTATCATTTTTATCATCTTCATCGTTCATTAAATCAAAAATAAATTCTATTCTGTTTACAGATTTTTCTTTTCCATTTAAGAAGTACCAAAATCTATTTCTTTGCAAAGATTGTTCTATAAAATCCCATTCAGTGGCAATTTCAAGTTGTCTTAATTTAACTTTTTCTTTATTTCTATCTTCGAAATTTGAGCTATTTAAAAATAATGCTTTTATTAATTCCGAATTTGTTAATGGAATTTTTCCAATATTTATACGTGTAAAAATTGAAATAGAATCTTCTTCTAAATTTTCATACCAAATTACTTTTGTGTTATATTGAAAATTTGATAAGAATTCATATCTGTTAAAAGAGTTACCTTTATCTGCAAACCATTGTTTTATAGCTTTATAAGCTTGAAATATATAGTGAAAATCAATATTTTGATATTCTAAATTGTCATCATTTAAATTAGCTAATTCCTTTAAAAAAGTTGAAGATTCTTTCCTTGTTTCATATTCTAATTCAAATAATGTTTCTCGATGTTCTTCTGCTGAGAATTGATTTAATCTGAATAAAATAAGATAAATTGAAGTTAATCTTTGTTGGCCGTCAATAACTTCAAATAAATTATTGTTTATTTTTTTTACTACAATAGGTTGAAGACAATACCAAGTCTTATCGTTTGAGTTTTCAACTTCTCTTGGTTTAAATTCTGAAATATCATTTAATAAATCGATTATTTCATTTTCACTCCATCTATATCCTCTTTGGTAAGATGGAATAAAAAAGTTATATTTTAATAACTCATTTATTGTTTTTAATTCTAATACATTGGTCATTTTTTATCTTCTTTAATATCTTAGTTCGTATTTTCTAGATTTTTGGTCACATTTCCCACAACTTTCCCGCACTATATTTATCGGGCAAATAGAATGAAATTTAGTCACGTTTATAGTAATTTATGTTTTTAATCATTTAGCTGTTTAATTATTTTAGCCAATTGGAATCCAATCTATGACTGTTCCATCACAATCAGGTGCATTTGGGCAACAAATAAATTCATCTCCATCTTCATCCCTAAAAACTTTATATTCTTCAACTTTATAAATTGTATCACAATGGATACAACATATTTCGCTTGTTATTTCTGGAATATTACCAAAAGGATAATTTTCATTTATATATTTTTGTTTGTCAATAATGATTATTTCTTCCATCTCATTTAAATTTTGGTTTGCCTTTAGTTAAAATTTTAAATCAAACTTCATTCCTTCAAATATAACCGTTTCCCCTCAAAAAACACAACGATTCTCTAAAATATAGCGTCCTGTTTTCCATCTTTAAATCTGCCTTCTGAAAACCGCCTTCTGCCTTCTGCAAACTGCCGACTTACTTCGCATGAGCGATGGGAGCGGCATCCTCTTGAGGCGGGGTTCGCCCCAAGAGATATAGCGTACAGCGCGACCCCGATGTAGCACTGTCGTGTTTTTGACACATTCGTGTACATCGGGGTCATGCCTAAATAATAAAGGGAAATATTTTATAGCAATTGCTTACTAACGTACTGGCAACTTGTTTTGATGGATTCCATTGGGTTGGGAGAGTAGTTGGTTTCTTGCTCCACAAAAAAGTGCTGCATGCCTGAGGCTTTGGCTTGTGCAAAAATGGCTTTGAAATTGATGTTGCCTTCGCCAATTTCGGCATTCCAAGCGGGATTGTTTTTGTCCATGTCTTTAACGTGCCACATGGTGAAGCGGCCAGCATGGTTTTGGAACAACTGCAAAGGGTCATTGCCGGAGCGCACTACCCAATACAAATCTAATTCAAAATCGACCAATTGCTTGTCAGTTTCTTGTAGCAAAATGCCATAACCGGTTTGGTCACCAAATTTCGTGAATTCAAAATCGTGGTTGTGGTAGGCCAGTTTAAGTCCTGCTTTTTTACACAAAAGTGCGGCTTCGTTGGCTTTTTGGGCGATACGTTTGTAGTCGTCCAATTGGCTACGCAAAGCGTCTTCTAGCCACGGAATCACCACATAGTCGCTTCCCAACTGATTGGCGCACTCGATGGAGGCTTTGAGGAAGTCGGCATTGTTGTCTTTGATAAACGTTTTGAAATCATAATGCCCACTAGGTGCTTTGAGTCCGTTGTCGTTTAGGATTTTTTTAAAGTCTTTGGGCGAGGTGCCAAAAAAGCCCTTTTCGCCCGCAAATCCGTAGGTTTCTACTTCTTTGTAGCCGGCTTTGGCAACGTGTTCTAGCACGCCTTTGACATCTTTGGAAAAGGCTTCGCGCAAGGTGTACAATTGAATTCCGATATTTTTAGATTTTGCCGCAAAGGCTAGGGAAGGAGCTAGGGCAACGGCGCCCAAGGCCAACCCACTATTGATGATGAAATCTCTACGCTTGATCATGATGGTTCGTTTTTAGGTGTTAAATATCACAAATGGTGATGGCTTGTTGCAAAGCGGCCATTTTATCTTTTTGTTTCGGCATAAATTCTTGTCCCACAAAACCTGTAAATCCAGTGGCTGCAATGGCTTTCATGATGGCGGGATAATTAAGTTCTTGGGTTTCGTCTATTTCGTTGCGGCCCGGTACGCCCGCCGTGTGAAAGTGGGCAATGTACTGGTGGTTTTCTTTTATGGTGCGAATCACATCGCCTTCATCAATTTGCATGTGATAGATATCGTACAAGAGCTTGAAATGTGGCGAATTGATTCTTTTGGCCAATTCTACGCCCCAATACGTTCTGTCGCACTGATAATCTTTGTGATCGATTTTGCTGTTGAGCAACTCCATCACTAAGGTTACTTGGTATTTTTCGGCCAACGGAATCAAGGTTTGCAAGCCTTTTAAACAATTGTTCCAGCCTTCTTCATCGGTTTTGCCTCTGCGGTTGCCACTAAAGCAAATCAGGTTTTTATAGCCCGCCTGAGCCACTAACGGAATCATAGCAGTGTAATTCTTTATGAGTTGGTCATGAAATTTAGTATCGTTGAATCCGTCTACGAGATTCAATTCGGCGCCATTGCACATGGTCGATACTAATTGGTGTTTTTGTAGGATGGGCCAGTCTTTGGGACCCACCAAATCAATGCCTGTGATGCCTATTTTCTTGGCTGCAATACAAAGCGCTTCGAGTTCCATATCGCCAAAACACCAGCGCGCTACGGAATGGTTTATTTTTCCTTTGGTCATAAAATCAGAGGTATGGGGTTCTACAGTCTGTGCCATAGCCGAAAGTGAACTAGGAATTCCTATAGCCACAGTACCAGCTATAAGGCCTTTTAGTGCGGTTCTTCTATCAAAATTTTGGCTCATGTTTTGGATTTTAAAGAGTGACCGTTGTTTTGACTTCTTTTTTTTGATCAAAAAATAGGGCAAAAATCAAAAACACTGCAAAGGCAATTCCAGCAGGAATAATCCAAACCATCTGCCAGTTTGTTCCTCCGTCAACTGTTTTGTAATTGTCGGTGATCCAACCTGCGACAGCAAAGCCAATCAGCATACCGATACCATAGGTTGCCAAAGTAATCAAGCCTTGTGCAGCACTTTTGTATTTTTCACCCGCTTTGGAGTTGGTGTAAATTTGTCCCGAAACAAAGAAAAAGTCATAGCAAATTCCGTGTAATGCAATACCTATAATCAACATAAAACTCAAATCGCTGCCGTTGCCATACGCAAACAAAACGTAACGAATCGCCCAAGCAAGCATTCCAACAAGTATGGTTTTCTTAAAGCCATAACGCCCAAAAAATACTGGAATCAAAAGTAAAAACAAGGCTTCTGAAATTTGTCCAATTGCCATTTTCCCTGTTGGATTTTCAACACCAGCTGCTGTCAAATAAGGATGTGCATTTTGATAGTAAAAAGCTAACGGAATGCAAATTAGGATTGACGATATAAAGAAGATTAAGAAGTTTTTGTCTTTTAATAATTGTAGTGCGTCTAGTCCTAGAATATCAGTGATTTTTACTTTTTCGTCGCTTACTTTTGGTGGTGTTTGAGGCAAAGTGAAACTAAAAATTCCTAAAATCAATGCCGCAATACCTGCTAATAGAAAAGTGTTTTTGAGCAATCCTTGACCAATAGCTTCGGTCGTGTCCCAATGAAAAATAAAACTAATCGCTAACCCTGCCAAAATCCAACCAATGGTTCCCCAAACGCGAATGTTCGCAAACTCTTTTTCAGCATCTTTCATTTGGTTAAACGCCACGGAATTCACCAAAGCCAAAGTGGGCATGTACAACACCATATAACTTAACACATAAGTATAAAACAAGCTTACATCTTGCGATTGATACATTTGATACATCAAAAAAGCACCTGCCAAATGCAAAATACCCAATATCTTTTCGGCATTAAAATAACGATCTGCAATCAAACCAATGATAAATGGTGCAATAATGGCTCCCCAAGATTGGGTAGAGAAAACTGCTGCCGTCTCAGCACCCGAAGCCTTTAAATTGTTTCCTAAAAATGTCCCCAAGGTGACAAACCATGCCCCCCAGATAAAAAATTCAAGAAACATCATGACAGATAATTTAATGCGGATAGTGTTATTCATAGTTTTAGGTGGTTTTTTAGGTTAGTAGCTAGTGGGTTAGGGGCTATTTACAGCCTGTTGTGGTTTCCATGGTATTCCATTCTTTGATTAGAATGTTACGGTACCAAACATTGTCTCCGTGGTCTTGCAAGGCAATTTTTCCTTTTTTGAAGGTTCCAAATCCAGGCCAAGCTTTGAATTTACTTCCTGCTACCAATGCTTTAAACGCATCATCCCAAAGTACTGTCTCTACGATAATTACACCATTTAAAACATAAGTCAATTTGCCGTTTTTACAAACTACTTCTGCGGTATTCCATTCCCCTACAGGTTTTACCGGTTCTGATTTACTCTGAATCAAATCATACAAATCTCCCGCACGGTGTTTGGTAATTTTTCCATCAGGATGACCGTCATTGTCTAACACCTGCATTTCTAAACCAGTCTCATACGTGTTTTTGTATTTCTGTGGATTTTCATTGATATAAAAAATAATCCCACTGTTGGCTTTTGGGGCTACTTTCCAATCCACTTTCAAGTGAAAGTTTTCGTATTCCGCATCGGTAACGATGTCGCCACCTTGACCATTTTTGGCTGCTTCGGGGTCAAAATGCAAGACACCGTCTTCTACTTTCCATCCAGCACCCACGTTAGTTTTGCCGTAAGTATGCCAACCGGTTGTTGTTTTTCCGTCAAAAATCGGTTTAAATCCTTTTTGTGCTTGTACGGTTTGAGCGATTACCAAAACCATAAGTGTTGCTACTATTTTCTTCATATCTATAGATTATTTTTTAGTTCATTTAATTGTTTGGAGCGGTTAGGAAAAGGCTTTTTTGTTGTCAAAGTCCCGCTGTCCGCTATATCTTTGCTTTTTAACCCAAAAAGCAAAGGATGCCGCTGCCATCGGGGCTAGGGAGCCACAAGCTGAATTCTTGGTTACAAGCTTAAAAACTCAAATTTTTCCAACCTTCTCTGTAATTTCGTTTTACAAATTGGTTTACCTCGTCTACATTGGTTACTTTTTTGGCGGTATTGTCCCAAAGCAGTTTTACCGAACGTCCTGGATACACATCTTCTCCCAATACTTCTTTGTACAAATCATAACCTCGAACGGCAAGATTCGCCATCAATAAAGCTTCAGTCAACGGACCTGCAATCTCGAACGGTGAACTCAATTCTTTTTTGCCATAACCAGCAATACAACCTTCAATCCATTGTTTTTGGTGACCGCTGGCTCCGTCTTTCACACGAGGATATTTCTCGGCAATCTTTAGGTTTTCATTGCGACTCAAAGGCAATAATCTTGGATTTTCACTGTAGGTATCGCAAATCATTTTTCCTTTAGTTCCAATAAACAAAGTTCCGTTTCCTCCATCACCAAAGATTTCGTTGGCACCTAATTCCTCAGGACGTTCTGGCTGAATGCCTCCATCCATCCAATGTACTTTGACATCGCCTTTGGTTTTATCCGTTTTAGGGAAAGTCAATACCACGTGGCTCGACGGCGGACAACTATCTGGGAAATACCCTCTTTTGAATTCATCCACATACACAGAACCCACGCTACATTGAACGTCTTTAGCGTATTTCAAATTCAATACAGAAAATGGTGCTTCTAGCAAATGGCATCCCATATCGCCCAAGGCACCTGTTCCATAATCCCACCAACCACGCCAGTTGAACGGCACCAGTTTGTCGACATAATTTTTACTTGGTGCTGTTCCCAACCACAAATCCCAATCTAATTCTTTTGGAATATCGGCTTTTGCAGTAGACCACGGAATCCCTTGTGGCCAAACGGGTCTGTCGGTCCAAGCATAAACAGTGTGCACATCGCCAATCAAATCGGCTTCAAACCATTCTTTTAGCAATCGCGTACCATCATTCGAAGCCCCTTGATTTCCCATTTGAGTTACCACTTTATAGCGACTTGCAGCTTGAGTCAACATATGCGCTTCATAAATGTCATGCGTCATAGGTTTTTGCACATACACATGTTTACCCAATTGCATGGCAGCAAAGGCTTGAATCGCGTGATTATGATCGGGTGTTGAAACCGAAACGGCATCAAAATTTTTATGCTCTTTATCGAGCATTTCACGCCAATCTTTGTAGAATTTTGCTTTTGGCAAGGCCTTTACGCTATTGGACGCTCTGCGCGTATCAACATCACATAAATAAGCTACGTTGGCTAATCCGCTTTTTTCAAATGAAGCAATATCGGACTGGCCTTTTCCGCCTACACCAATACTCGCAATAAGTAATCGGTCACTTGGCGCTACAAAACCTCTTCCCATTACATGACGTGGAATAATCATAAAGGCTGCAGTTGCTAGTGCGCCTTTTTTTAGAAAATCCCTACGAATTGTGGATTCGGGCTCTTTTTTTGGGTTAAAATCTTGATCCATAGATGGGTTTCAATTTATTTGTTCAATGATAAAATGTACTTCGCAATTTTTTTGGCATCGTCTTTTTTCAACGCACCGTGAGCAGCCATTGGAATAGCGCCCCAAACACCTGAACCTCCTTTGATAATTTTATCCGATAAATAATTGATGTTTTTATCATTCATTGGATATTTTTTGGCAATATCTAAATACGATGGGCCAATTACTTTTTTGTCAATTTTATGGCAAGTAGCGCAGTCTTGTTTTGCGATTAACTTTTCACCTTCTGAAGGTTGTTCTGTTGGAACTACTTTGTTTTTTGGAATGAGTTCATAATCAGAAAAAGCGCTCAAAACACTTACACTAATGATGGCTGCCATTATTTTAATTTTCATTTTTCTTGCTTTTATATTTATAATCCTAAATTTTTTCTGTTCAATTCGGTGTTGGTACTGACTGCTGCAAAATCATCAAAAGCTTTATCGGTGACCTTAATGATATGTTTTTTGATGAATTCAGCGCCTTCTCTCGCACCTTCTTCTTGATTTTTCAAGCAACATTCCCATTCCATTACGGCCCAACCTTTGTAATTGTACTGCGCCAATTTGCTAAAAATGGTTTTAAAATCAATTTGACCATCACCAGGTGAGCGATAGCGCCCCGCGCGATTGAGCCAACTTTGATACCCTCCAAAAGTGCCTTGTTTTCCTGTAGGATTGAATTCGGCATCTTTTACGTGAAAGGCTTTAATGCGCTCGTGATAAAAATCGATATACTGCAAGTAATCCAATTGTTGCAATACAAAATGCGAAGGATCGTACAACAAACAAGCGCGTTGGTGATTGTTAACGGCTTTTAAAAACATCTCGTAAGTTTCGCCATCAAACAAGTCTTCACCTGGATGAATTTCGTAGCAAACATCGACACCATTTTCGTCAAATGCATTTAGTATGGGCAACCAGCGTTTGGCGAGTTCTTTGAATCCTTCTTCAATTAATCCCGGTGGACGCTGAGGCCAAGGATGAAAATATTGCCATAACAAAGAGCCACTAAAGGTTGCATGCGCTTCTAAATCTAGATTTTGAGAAGCCTTGGCGGCATAATGCATCTGTTGTACTGCCCATTCTTGTCTAGCTTTAGGATTAGCGCGTACATGAGTAGGAGCAAATCCATCAAAAAAATCATCATAAGCGGGATGTACAGCCACCAATTGTCCTTGCAAATGAGTTGATAATTCGGATATTTTTAGTCCGTAAGAGGCAACTTTTCCTGTAAGTTCATCAGCATAGGTTTTGCTTTCGGCAGCTTTTTGTAAATCGATAAAGCGAGCATCCAAAGTTGGAATTTGAATCCCCTTGAATCCCAAATCAGCCGCCCATTGACAAATACCGTCTAATGAATTAAAAGGAGCTTCATCTGAGATAAATTGAGCTAAAAAAACGGCTGGGCCTTGCATTGTGGTCATTTCTTTTGATTTAAATTTTAAATTCGGTCCATTTTTGAGTCGAACGCCCTGAGGCAATAACATTTTCTATAAAAGCCATCCCGCGTACACCATCTGAAACGGTTGGGAAATCAAGCATTTCAGCAGTTGGTTCTTTACCTTCTAATTGTGCTTGAAGGGTTAAAGCGAAGTTTTTATACAAATTGGCAAAAGCTTCTAAATACCCTTCAGGATGTCCGCTTGGAATTCTGGAATTAAATGCAGCGATGGACGATACATAACCATTTCCAGTGCGATAAATTTGTGCTGGAGCATCTAGCCATTTTACGATTAAGGTATTCGGTGCCATTTGGTGCCATTCAAGGCCACCTTTTTCGCCATATACTTTAATTTTAAGACTGTTTTCCTCACCAGCGGCAATTTGGCTGGCCACTAATATTCCGTTGGCACCATTATCAAATTTGAGCAACACATTGCCGTCATCGTCCAATCGTCTGTTAGCTACAACGGTATTGATATCAGCGCAAAGTTGGGTAATTTTCAATCCTGAAATGTATTCGGCTAAATGAGCAGCATGAGTTCCAATATCGCCCATACAACCACTAATTCCACTCTTAGAAGGGTCAGTGCGCCAAGCGGCTTGTTTGTTCCCTTCCTTTTCAAATGAAGTACTCAACCAACCTTGAGGATATTCCACCATAATTTTGCGGATTGCACCCAATTGGTTATCGGCTATCATACTTTTGGCTTGTTTCACCATAGGATAGCCAGAATAGGTGTGTGTAAGGCACAATTGTAATCCTGTTTCCTTTACTTTTTGAGCTAACTGTTTGGCTTCTTCAAGGGTTAGTGTCATTGGTTTGTCTAAAACCACATGAAAACCGTAGTCTAACGCCATCATAGCTGGGGCAAAATGTGCGTGATTGGGTGTAACAATCGATACAAAATCCATTCTTTCGTTGGGCGGTAATTGTGCTTCGGCGGTAATCATCTCTTCGTAAGAACCGTAACATTTATTTTTTGGTAAAAACAAAGCCTGACCTGATTCTATCGATAGTTCAGGATTAGAGCTAAACGCACCGCAATGCAATTCAATCAAACCATCAATGTTGGCGGCAATGCGGTGTACTGCTCCAATAAAAGCATTTTTACCACCGCCAATCATTCCCATTTTTAATTTTCTCATGCTTGACAATTGGTCTCTATATATTTTTCTTTTTCAATTCTTTTACGGCATAATCACAAGCTCTTGCAGTCAAAGCCATGAAGGTCAATGATGGGTTTTGGCAAGCTACAGAAGGCATACAAGAACCATCTGTTACAAAAACATTGCTTACTTCGTGCATTTGATTCCATTTGTTCAAAACAGATTCCTTAGGGTCGTTCCCCATACGAGCAGTTCCCATTTCGTGTATGGCCATACCTGGGAAACAGCCATTATCATAAGTTTTGATGTTTTTTAACCCTGCAGCTTCTAGCATTTCTGCGGCATCATACATCATGTCTTCGCGCATTTTGGCTTCATTTTCTTTGTATTCACAATCGATAGCCAAAACAGGTTGTCCCCATTTGTCTTTTTTCGAATGGTCGATATAGACTTTATTTTCGTAATAAGGCAACATTTCTCCAAAACCACCTAGACCCATAGTCCAAGAATCAGCTGGTCTTGACATAGTTTCTTTAAAATCACCACCAAAAGCCAATTCAGCGACTTCTTTATGCCAATTCCCTCTACTAGCGCCTCCTTGGTATCCAAAACCTCTCAAATAATCGCGTTTATCACCATTAAAGTTTTGGTATCTTGGAATGTAAATTCCATTGGCGCGTCGTCCGTAAGTATATTTGTCTTCAAAACCTTCGGCAGTTCCTTCGGCACCACATCTAAAATGATGGTCCATTAAGTTATGCCCTAATTGTCCACTACTATTTCCTAAACCGTTAGGATGTGCCTCAGAAGTAGAATTCAATAAAATGAAAGTAGAACCTAATGTTGAACCATTAACAAAAACAATTTTGGCATAGAATTCCATCGTTTCATTAGTTTCAGCATCAATGACCATAACGCCTTTGGCTTTTTTGGTGTCTTTGTCATAAATAATATGATTGACAATCGAGTAGGGGCGAACGGTTAGTTTTTTCGTAGCCATTGCTGCTGGTAGAGTGGCAGATTGAGTACTGAAATAAGCCCCAAAAGGACAACCTCTGCTGCATAAATTTCGGTATTGGCAGCTGCCTCTACCATTAAGAGGTACGGTCAAATTGGCTGTACGACCAATCGTTAGAATTCTAGATTTATTATAATGTTTTTCGATACGTTCTTTCACTGATTTCTCGACACAATTCAAATCCATAGGAGGTAAAAATTGTCCGTCGGGTAACAAAGGCCAACCTTCATTTTGCCCACTAATTCCAGCAAATTTTTCTACATAATCATACCAAGGCGCAATATCCTTATAGCGAATAGGCCAATCATTACCATGACCATCTCTCGCATTGTCCTCAAAATTGTGGTCACTCAAGCGGTAACTCTGACGCCCCCACATTAAGGATTTTCCTCCTACATGAAAACCTCTATACCAATCAAAACGTTTGTCTTCAGTATAAGGACATTCCAAATCATTAACCCACCAACTTTCGGTTGCTTGATTGTACGGATAATCACGGGTTTGCACCGGATGTGTGCGTTTTTGTTCCTCGGTCATTTTGCCTGCATACGGAATTTCCCAAGGCGCTTTCATCGCTGAATCGTAGTCTTTGATATGTTCAATGTTTTTACCACGTTCGAGCATGAGTACTTTGAGACCTTTTTCGGTTAATTCTTTGGCTGCCCAACCACCACTTATTCCTGAACCTATAACGATGGCGTCATAAGTATTTTGCTTTTTTAAATCGGTATTGATATTCACGAGTTGCTTTTTTTTGAATTAATACTACAATTGAATTCCAGTTCTTTTTATGTGGCCCAAGCTTTTTGTCCTGGTTTATAGGGAGCGCTTCCATCATATTTTCCAGGAATAGGCAAGTATTCACGAGCTTGAGTACAACCAATTTCAGAAGAGAAATAACCTAAAATGGTCAAATCTCTCGCTATCAAAAAGAAAGAAGGTTCTTTATTACTATCGATAGCCTCTTGCTTCAAATCATTCATCAATTGGACTTTTTCTTCAGTAGACAAAGCCAAGAATTCTTTATTGAATTTTGTTTTTGATTTTGCAAGCATGACTTCATACCCATTTTTGAAAACCGTTTGCAGTTTTGGAGGATAACAATCTTTTACAATCAAAGGAATCAATGCTCCTACACCAGCTGCTTTAGCACCAGAAGAGGAAGAAGTGGTAGGCAAAATTATTTCAGCAAATTCAGCTAAAATTTCTTCTTCGGAAGCCGAATACAAATAAGGACTTTTTCCTGGTTCGTAGACTGTAAAACTTTCAAACAAAACACCCATTGTTGTAGCAGAAATAGCGCCACCCATCAAATAAGCTACTTTTTTTAATGCTTCTCTTCGATCCATTTGAATAAAGTTTAAAGGATTAGGTTTTTATCAATAAAAAATTTAATTATCAATATATTACAATAATAAGTAAAAAAATGACAGATTATTTTTTTTAATCTTAATTAAATATCATTAATAAATAATTAGCAATGATTATTTTATTTCTATAGAAAATGATGAAAGAATAGAATCAAGATGGGAAAATGAATACGATTTATTAATTTTTTTAAGAGTACTTTTTTGAACAACAACATTTTAAAACGAATTAAAAACAATTATTTATATTATTTATCTTATTAATATTTATATCAGAAGATTGAATTTGTTTTTCATTGCGTTAAAATGACATTAAAGATTTTTGAACTTACTTGTCTAACAATTGAATTTGGCTTTTAAGTCTTTCAATTAACATATTCATCATTCGTTTGTTTAGATTGGATGAATTTTGAATATAGGTTTGGTATTCTTCCAAGGTAAAAAGACCAATAACAATTCCTTTTAAAGCATTTCTAAACTTAATATCCTTTTGAATTGAATTTTCAATCAAAAGCAGTTTCTTTTCAGTAGATAGATTATAAAAGTCTTTTTTATTTTTAGTTATATAATTTTCAAATGAAGCTAGAAATAAATCATTTTGAAGTTTTAGAATAGGGCGAAGTGTTTGGTTTTGAAAGGCTTCCTCGTTTGAGGAGTACTGAGTTATTGTTCCAATGGCTTCACCTCTTAATTCTTTTAGAAGAAGATCTCTTTGATTCATTGTTTTTTCTTTAAAGTTAATCAAAAAGTCTTTTGGTAATTTCTTAAATTTGGAAATAAACCTAAAAAAATGAGATTTCATACTAGAAAATGGGTAAAACCCGAAGATTTAAATCCAAACGGAACGTTGTTTGGTGGTCGATTATTGGCTTGGATTGACGAAGAATTGGCTTTGTACACGATTATTCAGCTCGAAAATTCCCGAATTGTGACCAAATACATGTCAGAGATCAATTTTACAAGTTCGGCTCGACAAGGTGATATTATTGAAATTGGTATTGATGTTATTCAATTTGGCAACACCTCATTAGTGTTAAAATGTGAAGCCAGAAACATGATGACACGTGAAACTATTCTAACAATTGATAAAACTACAATGGTAAACCTTGGACCTGATGGTAAACCAAAAGCGCATGGAAAAACTGAAATTGAATATGTTAAAAACAGACTATAAAAAAAAGGGACACCAATTAAAGTGTCCCTTTAGTTTTTCTCACAGGCAATTCGTAATCTAGAAAATTGCTTTCAGACGGCATTTCATATACTTCCAAATGAAAGTACTTAACTGAAGCAATGACATGATCAAAAATATCAGCCATTATATATTCGTAATTTTCAAAGCGTTTGTCAGTAGAAAAGGCATACACCTCCAACGGAACTCCTTGAGCAGTAAGTTGTAATTGCCGACAAAGCATAATCATGTTTTTATTCAATCCTGGATGCAGATGCAAGTATTGATTGATGTATTTTCTAAACAAGCCTAAGTTAGTCATGTTTCTTCCGTTGATGGCTATACTTTTATCTACTGCATTAGCTCGATTGTACCGATCAATTTCAGCTTTACGAGATTGAATATAAGGCCGAATAAGTTCTATTTTTTGCAATTCATCTAATTCAGTATCTTCTAAAAATCGAATACTTCCTGCTTTAATCAATATATGTCTTTTAATTCGTCTTCCATCTGATTTCAGCATTCCTCTCCAGTTATGAAAAGAATCAGAACTTAAGCTATACGTCGGAATTGTTGTGGTTGTGTTATCAAAATTTCTAACTTTTACCGTAGCCAAATTGATTTCAATTACATCGCCATCTGCGCCATATCTGTCCATGGTTATCCAATCGCCAATGCGAACCATATCATTGATGGCCACTTGAACACTAGCTACAAAACCTAAAATAGTATCTCTGAATATTAAAATGATTATAGCTGATACCGCTCCAAGAATGGTGAGCATTTCTTTTTGACTGATACCAAATAACTTTGAAATAATTACCGATATTCCAAACATCCAAAGTACAATCATAATTACCTGAATAAAGCTATCAATAGGTTTGTCGCTGTATCTTGGAATATGTTTGAGATAATCTTGGGTAGTATTCAATAGTGTTCGTATAATCCAAAGAACTAATAATACAATATACACCCCAACTAATTTTCCGAAAATATCTTCCCAATAATCATAGCGTTCTAAAATAATTGGAACCGATTTATAAATTAAAGTAAACGGAATTAATTGTGCGATGTAAATCACCGTTTTATTCGATATGATTAAATCGTCGAACTTGGTTTTTGTTTTTAGCGCAATGACAGCCATAGCCGTAACAAACAAAAACCTGAAAAACATATAAATAGTATAGGTTAAAACAATCAAAATAATGATGTTCAACACCAAACTCAAATAAGAAGAAAACGAATAACCCAATCCCCATTTTCTAAAAATAGGGTAGAGGAAATTAAAGAGTTGTTCTAATGTCTTATTCATTACTCAAGTATTTCTTTTCGATATAAAAAGTACCAAACGGAAGTAATGAACCTAAAATAATAATAGCAAAAGTAGGGAAGGACCATTTTTGAGCTTTTTTTAATAGTATAGCTAACAATACATACCCAATAAACAAAACACCGTGACTCATTCCTATCGGATACAAGAGCGTTTTGTATAAATCCATATTGTTGGGTTTAATAAACAACATGTTAGCTAATAAAACTAAATAAGAACATCCTTCTAAAATGGCAGTAATTTTGAATAATTTGAGCATCTCTTAAATTTAAGTAATTTTTATTGTGTCAAAATTAAGGATTCTTGTTGATTTCAGCGTTTGTAAAGTCAAAGTATTTACATTTACAATCCATAACGATTGAAAATGAGTAAACGCGAATTAAAAAAATATGTAGCCCAATTAACCAAAGAACAATTGGAAGAACAAGTACTAGAATTATATGAAAAATTCAGTTCCGTAAAAGTCTATTACAATTTTGTTTTTAATCCAAAGGAAGATACTCTTTTGCAAGAAGCAAAGCTCAAAGTTACTCATGAATATTTCCCAGTAAGAAACCCAAGCAGAAAGAGCAAGCCCAGAGCCAAAATGAGACGCTCTGTTGCTCAGAAGTTTATCAAGCATTTTATTCTTTTAGGAGTTGATCCTTTTGTAGTTACTGATTTAATGCTGTATGCAATAGAAATTGCACAAACGTTTGCAGCAGAAAATCCCATTAAAAGTGAGACTTTTTATAAAAGTATGTTCAATTCTTTTGAACAAGCAACAAATTATTGTATTGCTAATGGAATTTACACAGATTTTAAAAACCGAATTCTAGCAATTGCGGAAGAAACCAAAACAAAAAAGTGGCAAAACCGTTATGATTTTGAAACCTTAATCGATAAAATATCAATTTTGTAGCGCCTCTTAAATAAAATTATTTAATCAAAACTATATTTTTTATTTTAATAGTAGTGGATTAACTCTTTTTTCGGTGTATTTTTGCAAAAATCCAAGAAAATACAATGTTAGAAGACACTTTAGAAATTCGAGTTGAAGATAAAAAAGAACTTTATGCCTACCAAAAAGGAGATATAGATGCAATTTTTGAAAGAATAGATAATGCTCCAAATAATCATCATCTATTATATCAATTGCCTACAGGTGGTGGAAAAACAGTAGTTTTTTCAGAAATAGTTCGCAGGTATTTATCACAACATGACAAAAAAGTGGTTGTACTGACACATCGAATTGAGTTATGCAAACAAACTTCAAAAATGCTCAAAGGATTTGATGTAAAAAATAAAATCATCAATAGTAAAGTAAAAGAATTGCCAGACCAAAACGATTATTCTTGTTTTGTAGCCATGGTCGAAACTTTAAAAAACCGTATTAATGACGAAAAACTACATTTAGACAATATTGGCTTGGTCATCATTGACGAAGCGCACTACAATTCCTTTCGAAAATTATTGAGTTCGTTTAAGAATGCTTTTATTCTTGGGGTTACCGCTACACCATTGAGTTCTAATATCAAATTACCTATGCATCAAAGCTATGATGAATTGATTGTTGGTGATACCATTGGCTCATTAATAGACAAAGGATTCTTGGCTCGTGCTGTAACTTATAGTTATGATGTAGGATTGACTTCTCTTAAAGTCGGAATCAACGGAGATTATACCGTAAAATCTTCCGATGATTTATACACTAACATGGCCATGCAAGAAAAATTATTGCATGCTTACACCGAAAAATCTTTAGGTAAGAAAACCTTAATTTTCAATAACGGTATCAACACCTCTTTGTACGTTTACGAAACGTTCCGTGAGGCAGGTTATCCTATTCGTCATTTAGACAATACCAGTAATAACGATGAACGAAAAGAAATTTTGCATTGGTTCAAGCATACTCCAGATGCCATTTTAACCTCCGTAGGGATTTTAACTACTGGATTTGATGAACCAACAGTAGAAACCATTATATTGAATCGTGCCACAAAATCGTTGACGCTTTATTTCCAAATGATTGGTCGTGGATCAAGAAAATTACCAGGAAAAGATGAATTTACAGTTATCGATTTAGGAAATAATGCAGCAAGATTTGGTTTATGGAGTGAACCTGTAAATTGGCAACATATCTTCAAATCTCCTGAGTTTTATTTAGAAAATTTAAGAGATGATCACGAAATAGAATTGCATTTCAAATACCAAATGTCGCCCGAATTAAGAGCTAAATTTAGTAAAACTGAAGTAGTCACTTTTGATGTTGATGAAGAACATAAACTGGCAATAAAACAAAATTTACGTTCAAAAGTTGTCCTTGATAAATCCTTGGATCAACATGCTTCTATGTGTGTAGATAATGCTGAGCTCCCTCAAGAAGCTAGAGCGTTGGCTAAAGAATTAGATGAAGATATTGAATGTCGTATCAAGCGTTATTCAAAATGCCTTAGTCAATGTAGTAAAAACTACCGCGAATGGTTGGTGGATGATTACAAACAAAAACTTACCTTATTAATTGGTAAAAAATATAGAGAAAAAGTCTTAAGTGAATTAGATTAATTTTTAGGAGCTTTTTCCGGCTGTACACTGTATCTTTTCTTTTTTTAAAGAAAAAAAAGAAAAGGATGCCGTTCCCATCCGGGCTATATCAAGAAACAACAAGAATTTCAAAAACAGAAAACATGTCAAAACAATTCTCAGATTTAGGGCTTTCAGCACCCCTTGTTAAAGCGATTACCGAAATGGGAATTGTAACACCTACAGAAATTCAGTCTGAAATTATACCATTAGCATTGGCCAATACCACCGATTTAGTTGGAATTGCTAAGACAGGAACAGGGAAAACTGCTGCTTTTGGATTACCTCTTTTAGATAAAATCGATGTTACTAATACAGCTGTTCAAGCAATTGTTTTGGTACCAACCAGAGAATTAGGCAATCAAATTTTTGATAATTTGGTACAATTCGCCAAGTACCAACCTGCTATTTCAATAGCTGTTACTTGCGGAGGAGTACCGATCAAACCTCAAGTAGAGCGTTTGTCACTGCCTACACACATCATTATCGCTACCCCCGGTCGATTGATCGATTTAATCGAACGCAAAGCTGTTGATTTAAAAGCGACTTCTTTTTTAATTCTAGATGAAGCCGATGAAATGGTTTCTATTTTAAAGGATAGTTTAGATACCATTGTTGCTGAGTTGCCAAAAAAACATCAAACTTATCTTTTTACAGCAACACTTCCTGGAACTATAAAACAACTTATTCAGAATTACTTAAACAAAAACGTCATCCAAGTAAGTGCTAGTATGGAAACCATGGGTAATCAAGGCATTGACCATAAGTACATTGTAGTGGATCCCATAGAAAAACTAGACGTTTTAATGCATTTTTTGAATACAAAAGAAGGAGATCGTGGTATTATTTTTTGTAAAACCAAAGCTGCTGTTAATAAATTGGCTAAAAACTTGGCCATTAATAAATTTTCATCTGGAGCTTTACACGGAAGTTTGTCACAAGGAATACGTGATAGAATCATGGATCAATTCAGACAAGGGCATATTAGTATTTTGATTGCCACCGATTTAGCTGCACGTGGTATAGACGTAGCGGCCATCTCTTATGTGGTGAACTATCATTTGCCAGATACGTATGAAGCATATGTACATCGCAGTGGAAGAACTGCCAGAGCAGGAGCCAAAGGACTTTCACTAACTGTTTTACAAGCCGAGGAAGAAGCTGAAATTGCTGATTTTGAAAGAGAATTGGGATTACAATTTTCAAAATACCAAAAGCCATCAATGGCAAGTATAGAAGAAAATAATGCACTTTTGTGGGCCAAACAAATTTTCAAAACCAAACCTAATCACGAGTTGGATGCTGAATTCAAAACTAAAATAAAAACTATTTTTCACCATCTCACCAAAGAGGAATTGATTGAAAAATTAATCGCAAATTACTGGTTACAAAACAAAGCTGAAGCTACAGAAAAGCCTGTTAAAAAATTCAAAAACTAAATTTTTCTGCTAATTTATTTTTGTATTTTTATTGAGTACAAATAAAATATAGGACACAAAGATTGCCTCAGGTTTATCAATTGTGACTATAACTCTAAATCAGCAAAAGATGCATATTGTAATTATAGGAGGAGGTTTCGCAGGTATTAACTTGGCCAAAGCATTAACTAACCAAAAAGGAATAACCGTTACATTAGTAGACAAAAATAATTACAATTTTTTTCCTCCACTAATTTATCAAGTCGCTACAGCTTTTTTAGAACCTTCAAGTATTAGTTATCCATTCCGAAAGTTTTTTGCTGGAAAAAAGAATTTACAATTTCGTTTGGGTGAACTCATAAAAGTTATTCCAAACGAAAATAAAATTATTCTTAATAATGGTGAACTAAGTTACGATCAACTTGTTTTTGCCACAGGAGCAGAGACTAGCTATTTTGGAATGGAAAATGTAAGGAAAAATGCCATTCCAATGAAAACGCTTAACGATGCTATTGATATGCGAAATACCTTGTTAAAAAATCTAGAAAAAGCAGCGATTTGTAATGACATCCGAAAACGAAGAAAATTACTTACGATTGTTGTTGCTGGTGGTGGTCCTACAGGAGTTGAAGTTTCAGGAATGTTCGCCGAAATGAGAAAAAGTATACTTATAAAAGAATATCCAGAATTAGATACATCTGCCAGTAATATTTATTTGGTTGATGGTGGTGAGGCTTTGCTTTCGCCGATGAGTGTTGCTTCACAACAAGATACACTTGAAGCGGTTACAAAACTTGGTGTAGTTGTAAAATTGAATACACGCGTAGTTGATTATAAAGACGATACTGTATTTTTTGCTGATGGAAACACCATTCAAACCAAAAATTTGATATGGGCAGCCGGAGTAACCGCTAGAGAATTTGAAGGAATTCCATCCGAGAGTTATGGCCGTGGAAAACGTATGCTAACCGATGCGTTTAATAAAGTAAACGGTACGACCAATATTTTTGCTATAGGCGACACTTGTCTTCAAGTAACAGATATAAATTTTCCACAAGGACATCCACAAGTAGCCCAAGTAGCCATTCAACAAGGATTAAATTTAGCAGATAATTTCAAAAAATTACTTGAAAATAAAAATCTCAAACCATTTATTTACAAGGACAAAGGTTCAATGGCGATTATTGGTAAAAATAAAGCTGTGGTTGATTTACCAAAACCTAAAATGCATTTTAAAGGATTCATTGCTTGGATGATTTGGTTGTTTGTACATCTAATGTCATTAATTACATACCGAAATCGTATCAATACATTTTATCATTGGATGATTGCATATTTTTCTAAAGATCAATCGTTGCGCATGATCATCCGTCCAGACAAAAGAATTAAAGAAGAAATTATATAATCATTACTAAAAATAATAAATAAGCCTTTGTAAATTAACACGAAGGCTTATTTATTATATACTTATTTCTTATTACCTATGTTATTAATGAACTATAATTTATATTATGTAAAATAGAAAATTTGATATTTGAAATCAATTTACTCGTAGCTCAAAATATTAAATTCTCGAGAATCTAATTAAACACTAATAAAAACAAAAAAAAGCACCATTTGGTGCTTTCTATAAAATCTTGTACAATTTATTTTACTTCAAATCCGATGATTAGATTTTCCCAAAGTAACTCGATTCGGGTTTCCATAATTTTGTATTCTAATTTTTCTACCAAAACATCACCTCTCTCATTTTTTACGGTAACTCTTAATTGATCGCTGCCAACTTTATAATCATACGATCCCCATTGCTTGGCTTCTTTGTTAAAAATGATAATGCTTTCATTTTCACTTGGTATAACAAAAAAAGAATATTTTCCAGCCGGTAATTGTTTTCCTTCGATAGTAATATTTTTGTCAGTTTCAAAAGTTGTTGCATCATTAGCTCCAGCACGCCAAACTTTGTCATAAGGAACCAATGCTCCCCAGATGGCTCTTCCTTTCACCGATGGACTTCCGTATTTAATAGTGATTGTGGTACCGTTGATTTTACCTGTTACCGTTTCAGCAGGACTTGTCACTTTTTTTTGTGCAAACGCAAAAGTGCTAATCAAAAAGGCAAAAAATAAGACTAATGTTTTGTTTTGTAATTTCATAGTTATAAACGTTTTTTAGAATATTACTTAAATATACTTCAACTCTAGCTATCTTTAAATGTTTTATCGTTTATTTTAAGAAATAATTAAGATATTTGCAAATCAACAAGTACTGAGAAACTACATTGATTTTGTTTTTCAATTTTACTATTTTTACAATAGTATTAACCTGCACAATATTATGAATACAATTGCTGAACGCATTGCTGACTTTCTAAAAGAGTTTCCTCCATTTAATAATTTAACATTTACTGAATTATCTGAAATAGCTTCGAATATTCGTGTAATTAACCTTGAAAAAAATCAAACACTGTTTCAAGTGAATGACACTTTACATGAATGTTTTTATGTAGTTGCCTCAGGAACAGTTAATTTATCAGTGATATCAGATGCTGAAGAAACACTTTTAAACAAATGCCATCAAGGAGATATTTTTGGTTTGCGCCCTTTTTTCGCCAAAAATAATTATATGATGACTTCTAAAGCTCGTGAAGAAAGTATTATCTATGCTATTCCTATTGCTACTTTCCGACCTTTTGTAGCTAACAACTCTTTGGTTTTGAATTTTTTATTAGAAAGTTTTGCCGCAACTTCTAGATATGCAAGTGACAAAGATAATTACGGAGGAAAATTGATTTCTGATAATGTATTTTACCCTGATCAACAATCTGAAATGCAATATTTTCAATCCTTAACCTATAATACTTCTCCTATTACAACTACTGCAAAAACAATCATTAAAGATATTGCACAGTTAATGACTGAAGAGATTGTAAATAATGTTTTAATCTGTGAAAATAACTTGCCAATTGGTATAGTGACCGACCGTGATATGCGTTCAAAAGTAGCAACTGGAAGATATTCAATTGCGGATACTATTGATAAAATAATGGACTCGCCTGTTATCACAGTAGTTGAGAACGTTTCTTTGGCTGAAGCCCAATTGTTAATGCTAAAACACAATGTAACACACCTTTGTGTAACTATTGATGGTACTTCTCAGTCTGTGGTGAAAGGAATTATTTCAGAGCATGACCTAATTATCGCTCAAGCAAGTAATCCAGGAGTTATGATCAAAGAAATAAAGCGTTCTTTAGCTTCTAAAGATTTAAAACAAATAAGAGAGCGTCTTACGGATTTGATTCAAAACTCAATATATAAAAATACACCTCTCTACCATGTAGCCAATATCGCAAGTGAAATCAACTTGGCCATAATAAAAAGAAGTGTTGAGCTATCAATTTTAGATTTAGGCTCTCCTCCTGCTCGTTTTGTTTGGTTAAGTATTGGTAGTCAGGGTAGAAAAGAGCAACTATTGTATACCGATCAAGATAGCATGTTGGTTTTTGAAGATGTCCCAGCGGATAAATACCGTGATGTAAAAGATTATTTTATCAAATTAGCAAAAAAAACGACAGCTACACTTGAAAAAGTTGGCTATCCTTTTTGTCCTCAAAGTCACATGGCTAGTAACTTACAATGGTGTAAATCATTATCGGACTGGATCAAACAATATAACAGTTGGATGAATACTCCTGGTGAAAATAGTAGCGACATGAGTAATATTTTCTTTGATTATGAATTAATTTTTGGAGATGAGATGTTAGAGGAAGCCATTGGAAATGTTGTTTTACAAAATACCAAAAACAATTCTTTATTTTTTGATTTCCTTGGAAATGATGTACTTAAAAATAATGCACCGCTGACCTTTTTCAAAAAATTTATCACCGAAGAAGATTCATTGAATAGAAATAAATTTGATATAAAAACTCGTGCTTTACTACCATTAATCGATGGCGCTCGTTTGTTTGCTTTACATTATAATCTAAAAGGGATTAATAATACTTATCTAAGATTTAAGCAATTAGCTATAGTTGATCCAAAAAATGAAGAGATATATTTAAATTGTGCCGATGCTTTTATTACTTTATCTAAATTCAGAACAATCGAAGGGCTAAAGAATGACGATTCTGGGCAGTACATGCCAATTACAGATATGTCTAAATTAGACAAAGATAAATTAAAGGCAGCATTGGCCCCAATGAAGGAATTAGAAGAATTGATTAAAGGAAAATTCAAACTTACACAATTTTCGTAATATGTTAGATTGGCTTAAAAATATCAATAAAGATTATCCTGATTTCTGGAAAGATTACTTATCAAAATTTGAATCTAAATCAAATCAAATCATTGTTTTTTCTACGGAAACATCAGGAATGAATCCTAGTAAAGATGTTATTTTATCTATTGGTTCTTTTACTATTGAAGAGAATGGTATTGCTATAGGAAAAAGTTTTGAAGCAGTGCTACTTCAATATAAGTATTTTCATGATAATGGACTTTCTAACGATTTTATCTTAAATAGTAAAATGAAAAAATTGGCAGAAATAGATGCCATTCAAATGTTTGTAGATTTTATAGGAAATGCAATACTCATTGGTCATCACATTGATTTTGATGTAGAAATGATTAATGAAGCACTAGAAAGGATAGGGTGTGGTAGATTAAAAAATCAAGCTTTGGATGTTGACGTAATGTATAGAAAGCTCAATGATATTACTGATAAAGAATTTTCATTAGATGAACTTTGCACTATTTATAAAATTCCTAAGAGCGACCGAAATTCTTCATCAGAGGATGCTTATAGAATCGCTTTATTGTTTTTAAAACTAAAAACTAAATTAGATTTCAATTTTTAAAACTAAAAAATCCCGTTTCATTTTAAGATTATGAAACGGGATTTTTTTAGCTAAAAGAACTACTCTGTTATATTCAAACTGCCCACATAATAGTTGTTATCCACTTCAAGTGTTGGTTTTTCTGTTGTTCCCAAAGGCAACATTTTCCATTCGTTATTCGGTTCCAAAATTTGTGCGGTACCATTCACATAAACTTTTACAGGGAGATTGAAATTGGCCACACTATTCGTCCAACGATACCCTAATTGCTTGTTTTTAAAGAAATACTCCAAGGTTGGAATGCGCGTATCACGCAAATACTGATTAAAAACAGGCGTCAAATCTCTTCCAATTTTTTCGCTCAAATAACTTTCAATTTGCTGTGTGGTTACCGTTTGATGATAAAAAGTGGCATTCAAACCGCGCAAGATATCACGCCACTTTTCGTCATTGTTTACCACTTGACGCAAGGTGTGTAACATATTGGCGCCTTTGTAATACATATCTCCAGAACCTTCATTGTTTACGTCATAGTTACCAATAATTGGTTTGTCATTTTCGATGTTTTTTCTAATACCGCGTACATAAGTGTAGCTCGCTTCTTTACCAAAATAATACTCCAAAAATAAACTTTCAGAATAATTGGTAAAGCTTTCGTGAATCCACATATCCGCTATGTCTTTATAAGTAATGTTGTTCGCAAACCACTCGTGTCCTGACTCGTGAATAATGATAAAATCAAACTTCATTCCCCAGCCTGTACCGCTCAAATCGCGTCCTAAATAACCATTCAAAAATTTATTGCCATAGGTTACGCTACTTTGGTGTTCCATACCCAAATACGGAGCCTGCACCAACTTGTAGCTGTCCTCATAAAATGGATAAGGACCAAACCAATGCTCAAAAGCCTTCAACATTTTGGGCACATCTTGAAATTGTTTTTTGGCTTTATCCAAATCATCGCGCAATACGTAATACGTACAATCTAAGTCGCCTTTTTCACCCTTGTATTTTTCAGAAAAAGAAACATAATCGCCAATATTAATATTCACGCCATAATTATTAATTGGATTCTTAACCACCCAATGAAAGGTTTTGGTACCATCTTTTTCCTTTTGAACACTTTGCAAACGCCCATTAGAAACATCCGTCAAATTCCCGGGAACGTTTACACTAATTTTCATTCCCTCGTCAACTTCATCATACATATGATCTTTGTTGGGCCACCAAACACTGGCTCCCAAACCTTGACAAGAAGAAGCAATAAACGGATTTCCGTTTTTATCCTTTTTCCAAGTAATTCCGCCATCCCAAGGCGGATTGACAGCTACTTTTGGTTTTCCACCATAAAAAACCACAATTTCTTTGGTGGTTCCTGCTTTTTGAGGAGCCGTTAAAGTAATAAAATAGACATTTCCCTCTCGCTTGTAGGTTAATGGTTTTCCGTCTTGCGTTACACTGGTAATGACCATCGGATTTTGCAGGTCAATTTGCATCACCGAATTTTCCTGAAGAACTTGGTAGCGAATAGTATTCGACCCCGAAATAGAGCTATCCGCTGGATTCACTTTGATGGCTAAGTGATAGTGTTTCAAATCCCACCAAGCACGCTCTTTGGTGATGCTACCTCTAAGACTGTCTTGTCGGGTAAAAGTGGTTTCATTTTTATTCAATAATCCTTGGGCTTTAATGACCGAAAACGAACTCATTAAAAGAAGGATGGTTATTTTTTTCATAAGGTATAGTTTTTTTCAAAACTACATACTTTTTTAGATTTTGCAGTAAAAAACAAACAAGAATTACTTACATTATTCTTATTTGGAGCAGGAAAAATAGGCATTTCAGTCAGCATCGTCCCGTGATCCGCTATATCTTTTGTAGCAATGGGTTTAAGCCCATCACTACAAAAGGATGCCGCTCCTCCCGGGGCTAAAAGGAAAGAATAAGCTTGATTGGGAAACATAATAGAATTTTGCAAATCTAAAATAAAGCATAATAATACTTTATCAAGTTTATAATTAATCAACTAAAGTTTTAGTACCAATGATTTTTTGACAAATTAGGTTCAGCATAAGAAATAATATTTTCTACTTCTAAATAGTTTAATTTTTCACGAATAGATACATAACTTATAGCAGCAGGTATTTCCATTACAAAATAACTATCACTAAACTTCTCAGAGTCACATCCTAAATAATTTAAACATATCTCTTAGGTTTTCAATTGACTCATTTTTTGCTACAATAACTTGAATTGTCGAATTTCCAGAATGCTCTATCGTTTCATTATAAACTAGCCTCCCTTCATCTTGATCAAATTCAGCAGAAATTATATCGCCACAAGATACTGGAGCATAAAAAGGAATGTTATCTAATTTGTATTTACCTTATTTTTCATCGATTATTGAAGCCCACATTGTTTCAATAGTCCAATCATTTAGTATGTTACTATAAAAACGAAACAATATTTTTACTTCTGTGCTAATTTTCTCTAACATTTGATAAATTTTATTTGAAACAAAGGATTCGAACTAGTAAAAGATGTTAAGCAAATGGTTAACAGTGATTTAATTCAAAAAACTTAAAATCTTTAATCTAAAATCTTAAGTCTTTTATCCTTACTTCTGTCTTCCCTTTAATACTTCCACCACATCATTCAATTGAAAACCTTTGGCTTGCAATAAAATCAAGTAGTGAAATAACAAATCGGCGCTTTCGCTCAAGAACAATTCATCGTTATCATCTTTGGCTTCAATAACCACTTCAACTGCTTCCTCTCCTACTTTTTGAGCAATTTTGTTGATGCCTTTTTCAAATAATGAAGCCACATAACTTTTCTCAGAATCCGAATTTTCGCGTCTAGAGTTTATAGTAGCTTCTAGTTCTGAAATAAAGCCGTAGTTATCTGAATTGGGTTCTTGCCAACAGGTATCAGCGCCAGTATGACAAGTTGGACCAACAGGTTTTGCTTGAATCAATAAGGTGTCGCCATCGCAATCATTTTTGATGGAAACTAATTCTAAAAAATTACCACTTTCTTCTCCTTTGGTCCACAAACGCTGTTTGGAACGGCTAAAGAACGTTACTTTTTGAGTCTCGATGGTTTTTTGAAGCGATTCTTCGTTCATATAGCCCAACATCAAAACATTTTTTGTTTCAGCATCCTGAATGATGGCTGGAATTAATCCGTGAGCACTTGATATATTTATTTGCATATTTTTTTATTTAAGAAAACGAAGTGTAAATAAAACTTCTTTTTTCAATGTTAAATTGGAATTTGGAATTTAAAATATTGGATTTTATTATAGTCTTACTTCAATTTGGTTATTTTTTAAAGCTTTTTTTAGAGTCTTAATCTCTATTTCTTTGAAATGAAATACGCTAGCCGCCAAAGCCGCATCAGCTTTTCCGTCAATAAAGGTATCCACAAAATGCTGAATGTTTCCAGCGCCTCCTGAAGCAATTATCGGAATATTAACCAATTGTGATAGTTGCGCTAAAGCTTCGTTGGCAAAACCATTTTTGGTACCATCGTGATTCATCGAAGTAAACAGTATCTCTCCAGCACCGCGTTGTTCTACTTCTTTTGCCCAATCGAACAATCGAATTTTCGTTGGCACCTTCCCTCCTACCAAATGCACCATCCATTCGCCTTCTATTTGTTTGGCATCGATAGCTACTACGACACATTGACTGCCAAATTTCTGCGCCAAGTCATTGATCAATTGCGGATTTTTTACCGCCGAAGAATTGATAGACACTTTATCAGCACCATTTTGCAGCAAAACTTCCACATCTTCAACAGCCGAAATACCACCACCCACCGTAAATGGAATATTGATGGTTGCCGCCACTTTTCGAACCAAGTCAATCAAGGTGCTGCGTCGCTCCTCAGTAGCCGAAATGTCCAAAAACACCAATTCATCTGCCCCTTCATCGGAATAGATTTTAGCCAATTCTACAGGATCACCTGCATCGCGTAAATCGACAAAATTTACCCCTTTTACGGTTCGTCCGTTTTTAATATCTAAGCAAGGTATTATTCTTTTTGTTAACATCGTGTAGTTATTTCACAGAGTATCACGAAGATTTCACAGTGCCACACAGAGATTTTGCTTCTTCTTTGCGTTGTACTTTGCGCATCTTTGCGAAAAAATCTATTGGTTCAAAATATAATATTCTAATTGTTTCAGCGTGATTCTTCCTTCATAAATCGCTTTTCCGATTATTGTTCCTTCGCAACCTAGTTCCGCTAATTTAGGCAATTCATCAAAAGTAGAAATTCCTCCAGAAGCAATCAATTTTATCCCTTGGGCTTGTTCCAGTATTTTTTGGTACAAATCAAAACTTGGGCCTTCTAACATTCCATCTTTAGCAATATCGGTGCAAATCACGTACTGAATACCTTTGCTTTGATAGTCTTGTATAAACGGAATCAAATCCTCATTAGAATCCTCCAACCAGCCAGAAACAGCCACTTTTTCATTGTTAGCATCTGCTCCCAAAATAATTTTATCCGAACCATATTCTGCAATCCATTTTTCAAAAATGGCTCGATTTTTTACGGCTATACTTCCTCCTGTAATTTGGTTGGCACCACTTTCGAAAGCAATTTTCAAATCGGCATCGGATTTCAAACCACCACCAAAATCAATTTTCAATTTCGTTTTAGTCGCTATTTGTTCCAAGATTTTATAATTGACAATTTGGCTCGACTTCGCACCATCCAAATCTACTAAGTGCAAATACTCAATTCCGTGTGCCTCGAATGATTTAGCGACTTCCAGTGGATTTTCATTATAAATAATTTTGGTGTCGTAGTCACCTTTGGACAAACGCACACATTTTCCTTCGATGATATCTATTGCGGGTATTATTCGCATAATTTGTTTACAGTTTAAGGTTTAAAAAGTTGTTTAAAATTTGCTCTCCAACATCCCCACTCTTTTCGGGATGAAATTGCGTTCCGAAGAAATTGTCTTTCTCTAAGGCCGATGAATACTCTAATTCATAGTTTGTGGTGGCAATGGTCTCCTTGCAAAGTGGCGCATAAAAACTATGTACCAAATACATATATTCATTCTCGGCAATACCTTTG
Source organism: Flavobacterium polysaccharolyticum (assembly GCF_038739875.1). Classification (NCBI taxonomy): domain Bacteria; kingdom Pseudomonadati; phylum Bacteroidota; class Flavobacteriia; order Flavobacteriales; family Flavobacteriaceae; genus Flavobacterium; species Flavobacterium polysaccharolyticum. Next base: position 46,467 of record NZ_JBCGDP010000012.1, on the reverse strand, counting down.
AACAAATCCGATTTTAGATTGTAAATCGTGTTCCAACCCATCTGAGGCACTTTCACTTTGGAAGAAAATTTGATTACATCCACATCAAAAATTCCCAAACCTTTTGTATTCCCTTCTTCAGAAGATTGACACATCAACTGCATCCCCAAACAAATACCCAAAACAGGTTGCTTCAAGGTTGGAATCAACGTATCCAGTCCGCTTTCTTGTAGCATTTTCATTGCATAACTCGCTTCGCCCACGCCAGGAAAAATGACTTTATCTGCTGCTTTTATCTCTTCAGGATTGTTACTCAAAACTGCTTTGTAACCCAATCGTTCTATGGCAAACATAATGCTTTGAATATTTCCTGCGCCGTAATTTATGATAACTATTTTCATTATTTTAAGTTAGATGTCAGAAGTTAGATGTCAGAAGTTTTTAATTTTCCACTTCTAAATTCCCATTTATTTTAGAGCATTCCCTTCGTACTTGGTAAAATCATTTTCTCCGTATCGCGTTTCACGGCTACTTTTATAGCTTTGGCGAAAGCCTTGAAAATCGCTTCGATTTTGTGGTGTTCATTGGTGCCTTCCGCTTTGATGTTGATGTTTGCTTTTGCCCCGTCTGAGAAGGATTTAAAGAAATGGTAAAACATCTCAGTTGGCATTTTACCTACCATTTCGCGCTTGAATTCAGCTTCCCAAACCAACCAATTTCTTCCGCCAAAATCAATCGCCACTTGCGACAAACAATCGTCCATTGGCAAACAAAAACCATAGCGTTCTATCCCTAATTTATTGCCTAGAGCTTTGGCAAAAACTTCTCCCAAAGCAATGGCCGTATCTTCAATAGTGTGGTGTTCGTCTACTTCTAAATCGCCTTTTACCGAAATTTCTAAATCCATTTGTCCGTGACGCGCAATTTGGTCCAACATATGGTCAAAAAAAGCAATTCCAGTGTCGATTTTGCTTTTTCCTGTCCCATCCAAGTTCAGTTGAATGTTGATATCGGTTTCATTCGTTTTTCTAGCAATACTAGCCGAACGAGCTTCTAATTTCAAAAACTCATAAATCACTTTCCAATCGGTAGTTTGCAACGCAATTACAATGTCTAATTCCTCTTTTTTACTAGACAATTCTGCCGCTCCCAACCCTTCTTCTTGCTTCAAGAAAATGGCTTTTGCTCCTAGATTTTTAGCCAATTCTACATCGGTCAAGCGGTCGCCCAACACAAAAGAATTCGCTAAATCATAATTCGGATTGTTAATGTACTTGGTCAACATTCCCGTTCTAGGTTTGCGCGTTGGCGCATTGTCTTCTGGAAACGAGCGGTCCACAAAAATATCATCAAACAAAACGCCTTCGTTCTCAAAAGCTCTCAAAATAAAATTTTGCGTAGGCCAAAACGTATCTTCAGGAAAACTAGCGGTTCCTAAACCATCTTGATTCGTAACCATCGCTAATTCATAGTCCAATTCTTTGGCGATTTTTGCCATATATTGAAACGCCTTAGGATAAAATTCTAATTTACTCAAACTGTCCAACTGATACCCTTCTGGTTCTAAAACTAGCGTTCCATCACGGTCTATAAAAAGTACTTTTTTCATCTTGTTTTATATTGTTTATTTGGGCGTGCCCCACCAGAAAAAGGTGGGTCGGGCTTCCGTTCCCGCTTTTTTGTAACTCCGTTCCTCCGTTACAAAAAGAGCTCCACTACATCCCTCACGCAATTTACGGTTCTCTACTACTAAATGGCTAATAAAGCTTCTATCAATTTCTTATTTTCTGTTTCTGTACCAATCGTTAATCGCAAGCAATTATCGCAAAGGGGTTGCGTAGTACGGTTCCGAATCACGATACCTTTGGCAATTAACTCATCGTATCTTTTGTTGGCATCATCCACTTTAATCAAGACAAAATTCGCTTCTGTTGGATAAACAACTTCAACAAAATTTACTTTAAGTAAAGCTTTAAGTAAAAGCTCTCTTTGCGCAATAATCGAATTGATTTCCAAATCAATTTTTGCTGGTTGCTGCAAACGTTCTATCGCTCTTTGTTGTGTTAATTCATTGACGTTGTAAGGCGGTTTAATTTTATTCAACACCCCAATAATAGCTTCTGAAGCATAGCAAATTCCGAGTCGAATACCTGCCAATCCATAGGCTTTAGACAAGGTTTGTGTAATGACCAAATTAGGATAAGCGTCCAATTCGTTAACCCAACTCGCTTTTGTAGAAAAGTCGATGTAGGCTTCATCAATAACCACTAATCCCTTGAAATTATTCAACAAATACACAACACTTTCATCCGAAAATGAGTTACCCGTTGGGTTATTTGGAGAACACAAAAAGATGATTTTGGTATTGGCGTCAACCGCTTCCAAAATGGCTTCTACATTGGGTTGAAATTCATTGGTTAGCAACACTTCTTTGTTGGTTACATCATTCAAATTCGCCAAAACATTGTACATTCCATACGTTGGTGGCAACGTAATTATATTATCTGTTTTAGGCTCACAAAACCCTCTAAACAATAAATCTAATACCTCGTCGCTACCGTTCCCTAGTAGGATTTGTTTCTTTTGCAAGCCTTTATTTTGCCCTAAAATCGATTTTACCGATTGTTGTTGTGGGTCTGGATAACGATTTACCCCATTTTCAAACGGATTTTCATTCGCATCCAAGAAAATCATTTGAGCGGTATCAAAATCTTCAAATTCGTCACGAGCGGAAGAATAAGGTTTCATTGCCTTAACGTTTTCTCGAGTTATGGTGTTTATATCAAAAGTATTCATAATAAGTTTTTTATTCCTGCAAGGTTTCAAAAACCTTGTAGGTATTAGTTAACAAATAGCAATCTAAAATATAGACCTACGAGGTTTTAGAAACCTCGCAGGACTGTAATCGAAGCGTCACCGCATTTTTATGGGCTTGCAATCCTTCTGCCTCTGCCATTAGTTCAATAGCAGGACCTATATTTTGGATGCCCTCAGCTGTAATTTTTTGAAACGTCATCGATTTCAAGAAGCTATCCAAATTGACACCACTATAATTCTTAGCATAGCCATTGGTTGGCAAAGTGTGGTTGGTTCCAGAAGCGTAATCTCCAGCGCTTTCTGGGGTGTAATTCCCAATAAAAACCGAACCTGCATTACCAATATTATCTACATAAAAATCTTCGTTTTTAGCGCAAATAATGAAATGTTCAGGCCCGTATTCGTCAATCAAGTCTAAAGCAATCTGGTCATTTTCTACATAAATTAATTTAGAGTTTTCAATGGCTTTTGTCGCAATAGCTTTTCTTGGTAACACTTCCAATTGCGTTTGAATTTCAGTTTCAACCGCGTCAATTAAGTCTTTTGAAGTAGAAACTAAAATCACTTGACTATCGGTACCGTGTTCCGCTTGCGATAACAAATCCGAAGCTACAAAGGCAGGAACGGCTGTGTCATCAGCAACGATTAACAATTCTGATGGTCCCGCAGGCATATCGATGGCAACTCCAAACTGAGTGGCTAGTTGTTTCGCTACCGTTACAAATTGATTTCCTGGTCCGAAAATTTTATACACTTTTGGAATTACAGTTGTGCCAAAAGTCAATCCTGCTATGGCTTGAATACCACCCACCTTCAAAATTTTGGTTACCCCACACAACTGTGCGGCATACAAAATGGCTGGATTGATTTTTCCTTTTTTATCTGGAGGAGAACACAGCACAATTTCCTTGCAACCCGCAATATTCGCTGGAACTGCCAACATTAAAACAGTCGAAAATAAAGGAGCAGTCCCACCTGGAATGTACAACCCAATCTTTTGAATTGGGCGTTTTTCTTGCCAACACGAAACACCTGAAGTGGTTTCTACACTAACACGAGTCGTTTTTTGAGCCGTATGGAATTTCTCAATATTGGATTTTGCCAGTTGAATAGCCTCTTTTAATTCTTGCGGAATTGATGCGATGGCTTCATTGATTTCTTCTGGAGTAACTTCAAGATTGGCTACTGCTACTCCGTCAAAAAGAGAAGTGTATTTGGTAATGGCTTCGTCTCCCTTTTTTTGTACTTCTTTGAAAATTTCTTTTACAGTAGTTTCTATGTCATCTACTGTTTTCGTGGGTCTTTCTAAGAGGGTTGACCACATTTCTGGTTTTGGATTGTATAATTTGTTCATTATTCTATTTTTTAACCGCAAAGTCCGCAAAGGTTTTTCGCAAATTTCGCTAAGATTATAATGTACTTTTCTGTCTTAATTTTTTTAAATCTAATTGGTAATTCCCCCTTCGGGGTTTATGGGACTTAAAGCACCATTTTCTCAATTGGGCAAACCAAAATTCCTTCGGCGCCAACTTCTTTTAATTGATCGATGACTTCCCAAAACGTATCTTTGTCTATAACCGAGTGCACACTACTCCATCCTTCTTGCGCCAATGGTAATACCGTTAAACTTCTCAAAACGGGAAGAATTTTACCTACAGCATCAATTTTATCATTGGGAATATTCATCAAAATGTATTTGGATCTTCTGGCTCTCAACACCGATTCGATTCTGAATTTCAAGGTGTCTATGATCTTTTGAGATTCCTTACTTACTTTGGGTGAAACGGCTAAAACAGCTTCGCTTTTGAAAATCACTTCTACTTCTTTCAAATTGTTTTTGAACAACGTACTGCCACTTGAAACAATATCAACAATAGCATCGGCTAAACCTATGTTTGGAGCAATTTCTACCGATCCCGAAATTTGGTGAATATCAACCGTAACACCTTTGGAATTAAAAAAATTAATTACTGTATTTGGATAAGAAGTCGCGATTCGCATTCCTTCTAAATCTTTTACAGAAGTATAATTGAAGGCTTTAGGGACAGCTACAGAAACTTTGCATTTGGAAAAACCTAATTTCTGAATTACTTCAATGTTTTTTCCTTTTTCGACTAACAAATTATCCCCTACGATAGCAATGTCTACTACTCCATCAATAAGATATTGTGGAATATCAGAATTTCTCAAGTACAATACTTCAAGAGGAAAATTAGAGGCTTCCGCTTTTAATTGATCGATGCCGTTGTCTATTGATATTCCGGCATCTTTAAGGATTTGGATACTATCTTCGTTTAATCGTCCTGATTTTTGGATAGCAATTTTTAGTGTACTCATTTTAGTTTTTTGTTTAGATTGATAAAATTTGAGTACAACTAAGAAGGTATAAAAAAACCCGTTTGATGTACTCAAACGGGTTTTAAAATATGATGATTTACAAACATACCATTAACACATCGCTTGAGAGCAATAATGTAAATGATGATGATGTAATTGAGTTGCGAACATTGATTCTTTTTTTTTAACGATGCAAATATATAGAAATATTTTTTTGTAAAACTAATTATTTTATAACATTGTGTTGTTTAATTGTTAAATCACTGTTTTCTTTAAAACGAAACACCCGCTACGACAAGCCAAGAGCAAGTGGTAACGAGTGTTTCAAAAAAAACCAACTTAATTATTATTATAGAATTATTACAGCTATTACAGTTGTGGTCCAGCAGCTACTAAACGTTTACCTTCTTCGGTATTAGTATATTGCTCGAAGTTTTTAATATATTTAGAAGACAAGTCTTTTGCTTTAGCTTCCCATTCTGCTTTGTCTTTGTACGTATCTCTAGGATCTAAGATTCCTTCACTTACGTTTGGTAGAGCTGTTGGGATAGTTAAATTCAAGAATGGAATTTTTGCTGTCTCTGCGTTATCAATTTCTCCACTAATGATAGCATCAATGATTGCTCTAGTATTTTTCAAAGAAATTCTTTTTCCTGTACCATTCCAGCCTGTGTTCACCAAATACGCTTTTGCTCCGTGTTCTTTCATTTTACCAATCAATGTTTTAGAGTACATTGTTGGGTGTAAGGTTAAGAAGGCTTCGCCAAAGGCTGGAGAGAAAGATGGTTCTGGTGCAGTAATTCCTCTTTCAGTACCTGCTAATTTAGAAGTGTAACCACACAAGAAGTGATATTGTGCTTGATCTTCGTCTAAGATTGAAACTGGAGGCAATACACCAAAGGCATCTGCAGACAAGTAAATGATTTTCTTAGCGTGTCCTGCTTTTGAAGGCAATACAATCTTGTTGATGTGATAGATTGGGTAAGAAACTCTTGAGTTCTCAGTGATACTATGATCATAATAATCAATTTCTCCGTACTCATCCACAATCACGTTTTCTAACAAAGCGTCACGTTTGATAGCTCTCCAAATGTCTGGCTCATTGTTTTCACTTAAGTCGATAACTTTTGCATAACAACCTCCTTCATAGTTAAATACTCCATTGTCATCCCATCCGTGTTCATCATCTCCAATCAAGTAACGTTTTGGGTCAGCAGATAAAGTTGTTTTTCCAGTTCCAGAAAGTCCAAAGAATACCGCTACATCTCCATCTTCACCTACGTTTGCAGAACAGTGCATAGAAGCCATTCCTTTTAATGGTAGGTAGTAGTTCATCATTGCGAACATTCCTTTTTTCATTTCACCACCGTACCAAGTTCCACCGATAATTTGGATTTTTTCTGTTAAATTGAACATTACAAAGTTCTCAGAGTTTAATCCTTGCTCTTTCCAGTTTGGATTAGTCGCTTTTGAACCATTCATTACGATGAAATCTGGTTCTCCAAAGTTTTCTAATTCATAAATAGAAGGTCTGATGAACATATTGGTTACAAAGTGTGCTTGCCAAGCTACTTCCATTACGAAACGTACTTTTAAACGTGTATCAGGGTTCGTTCCGCAGAATGCATCTACTACATATAATTTGGGAGAGGTAGACAATTGCGTTAATACTAATTCTTTACACTCGTCATAAATTACTTTTGAAGTTGGAAAGTTTACTTTGTCGTCCCAGTAAATAGTATCTTTAGTTACATCATCTTTAACAATATATCTATCTTTAGGAGAACGTCCTGTAAAAATACCAGTTTTAACTGCTACAGCTCCAGTTGAAGTATTCGCCCCTTTCTCGTATCCTTTTCTTTTTAAAGAAACCTCTGCTTGATACAATTCTTCATAAGATGGATTATATACTACTTCATGATAACCAGTAATTCCTAAATTGTGTAGTTCCTGAATGATTTTAATGTTTTTCATTGTTACGATTTTTTATTATTTTTTAACCTTATTTTTTTTATAAATCTCTTAATTTTTGATATTCAAATTTACGTCGATTATAGATGGAAAAAACTGATATTTATCATAAACAGAAGAAAAATTTACGAAAACGATTGCAGTTTTTATCACTGATTATAAGGGTTTTATAGCGAAAACGTTTTCTTAACAAATGTATACTTTTATTTTAAAAAAATCTATAGTAACTGATTTTTATCATACAATATTTTAGCTAAAAGTGATTCATTTACACTACTTTTAATAATAATAAATTTTAACATTATGTTTGAATGGTTTAAAATATTGTTCACTCCGACGGAAGAGCCGGAGATGGCACAGTCACTAATAGTTTTGTTTTTAGCTATAAGTATAGGTTTCTTTGCAGGAAGACTCAAAATAGGAAAAGTTTCTCTTGGGGTATCCGCTGTTATGTTTGTTGGACTCTTTTTAGGACACTTAGGGTATAGCATGCAAGCCGATTTGATTCAGTTTGTGAGAGAGTTTGGTTTAATTCTCTTTGTATATGGAATTGGAATACAAGTAGGTCCTACTTTCTTTTCTTCCTTTAAAAAAGAGGGTTTGGTTTTCAATGCTTTGGGTGTAGGAACAGTTTTTCTTGGAGGAATCATTGCTTATCTTATTCATATTTTGGCCAATGTAAAAGTGGAAAATGCTGTAGGCTTAATGTCAGGGTCTGTTACCAATACTCCAGGATTAGGAGCGGCTAAATCCACTTTGATAGAAATTCAAAAGCAATTGAATCTACCGGCTGATCATTTTTCTGATCCAGCGATTGCTTATGCCATCACCTACCCGATTGGAGTTTTTGGAATTATTTTCCTTATTATAGTTGCCAAAAATGCCTTAAAAATTGATCTTGAAAAAGAGGTAATCTTACTCAAAAAGAAGAATAAAGACCACGAAAATGCTATCGTTCGTCAAAAATGCAGGGTTACTAAATCAGAAGTTATTGGTAAGACTTTCAAACAAGTATTCAAAGAGTTTCATATTGATAATGTTATTATTTCGAGACAAAAACAAAGTGGTACTAAAGTCGTTTATTCTCCTTCATTGGATTCTATCATAAAAGCTAAAGATGTTTTGATGGTGGTAGCCAAACAAAAAGACATTAACCATTTTATTGATATTGTAGGTAAAATTTCGACCGATTTGTTTATTGAATCAGAAGAAGATGTGACCACAAAAATTCTGAGTGTGACCCACAAAACAGCTATTCATAAAACATTGGCTGAATTGGATTTATACAATCAATATGACGTGAAAGTAACTCGTGTTATTCGTTCTGGATTAGAAATTTTAGCACAACCTTCATTGGAATTATTCTACGGCGATACTTTGATGGTTGTTGGTAACAAAGAAGCTATTCAAGAAGCCGAAAAAATCATTGGAAACTCTAAGAAAATATTATTAGAACCCGATTTTCTATCTTTGTTTGGCGGTTTAATTTTTGGATTAATCATTGGTTCTATTCCAATTGTGATTCCTTCATTACCCGTTCCTTTAAAATTAGGTTTGGCAGCTGGTCCTCTTTTAGCAGCTTTGTTTATTAGTAGATATGGTGGTGTTGGTGTGATTCACTCGTATATTAACAACGGAGCGATTCACTTTATGAAAGATCTTGGAATTTGTATGTTCTTTGCTGCAGTAGGAATCAAAGCAGGACACGGGTTTTATGATAATTTTATATCAAACAATGGTTGGATGTGGATTTACTACGGCTGTTTTATCACTTTTATTCCATTGACGCTTTTGGTACTTATCAGTCGTTTTGTTTTTAAGCTCAATTTTTATCAGATGGTAGGAATAATGAGTGGCTCTTATACAGACCCTGCAGCTTTGGCTTTTAGCACCAAATACTTAGATTCTGACATCCCTAATCAATCGTATGCTACCGTTTATCCTCTGGTAACTATTAGTCGAATTCTGGTCGCACAATTGCTTATTTTACTCTTTGCGAGTTAATCCAAATCTATTTATTTCAATTTCAATAAAAAAGGATGTCAAACTAATGACATCCTTTTTTTCGTTAGTATACAATTAAAATTAATCCTTGTCTTCCATTTGAACATCAGCAGGAATAGCTACTGATCTTATCTCTGTATGACGAATCTCTCCACCTGTTGTTCCAGTTTGTTGTCCCAAAAATACGGCTACAATAGCAATAACAAGCGCTAGATAAGTCACCAAAACTGATTTTGCAGATTTTTTATAATTCAAATAAAAACCAGCTAAAGAAGTAGCTGCTAATACATAAAGTACAATGGCTAGTTTTTCCGCCATTTCTTCATGTTCGTGAATAATATCGTGACCAATAGTAGGCATATCCTCAACCAATTCCTCTGCTCCTTCTCCAGTTGCCATACTTACTGCAGCAAAAATAGCCGCTACAATAAACAGAAAAAATGCCGTATTCTTGACCGAATTGTTTTTTAACAACAACCCAACCACTAAAATTCCTAATCCTAAAATCGTCCCGATAATAGGAAAATGGTTCACCACTAGGTGCAAATGTGCTTCATTCATAAGTTTTATTTTTAAGTTAAATTTTTCATTCTGCTAAATCAAAAACGCCTTTGGTTAAAATTTTAGTAGAAGCGTAGATGGAAGTATTTGGTAGTATTTCACTAAAATCCTCATTTTGTTCTCCTAAAGATACGGCTAATTTCTTGAAGGCGTATCCATTTTTATTGGTAACCAAAACAAAAACATAATGCTTGTTATTTTCTTTCATAATGGCTTCAGAAGGCACCGCTAAACCTTTTTTAGTATCAAAAATAATGGCCGCTTCTACAAACATACCTGTGAGTAGTTTTTGCTTGGATTCGTCTTCTAAATGTCCGTGAACATTGATGGTTCTATCATTTCCTTCAATTGATTTCCCTACCAAATGCACTTCTGCATTAAACACTTCCTTAGTCGCTTCAGGAACAGTAAATTTGATTTTTTGCCCTTTAGTTACTTTCAAAATATCTTTTTCAAACACAGCTAATTCTAAATGCAAGTGGTCTGTATCTACAATTTCCAAAATCACATCTTCAGGATTCATAAGCATCCCCACATTGGCATTCATAATCACAATATCACCAGCAATGGGAGCATAAATGGTAATTATAGATGTGAATTTGCCTTTCTCCACCTGAATAGGACTAATGTGCATCAAAATCAGTTTTTGCTTCAAGCTCTGATAGGTTGCCATCGCTCTTTTGTACTCGCTTTCCGCCTTGAAGTAGTTCTTTTGAGAGGTAATTTTTTCATCATACAAAGTCTTTTGTCGAACAAATTCCGATTTGAGATACTTTAACTGTTCGGCAACTTCTAAATATTCTTTTTGAATATCAATAAATGCCGTATTTTCAAGAGTTAGCAAAGCTTGTCCTTTACGAACTCTATCTCCCACCAAAAGTTGTGTGCTTTTAACATAACCTCCTATGAAAGTGGTGACTTTGGCTCTATTTTGAGGCGGAACATCAATCTTGCCAGACACTTTTATGGTTTCGTCAAAATCTTTCATTATAGGACTGCTAATGACCATTCCTGCGGATTGAAATTGTGCCTGAGTAACGCTGACCAAACCATCGTCTTCTGTTGTTACTGGTGTAGATTCTTCTTTTTTACAGCCTATAAAAAGCAGTGTAAGTACTAATATATACAGTTGTTTTTTCATAATCTAAACTAAAAATTAAGGTAGTGTAATTCTAATTGATTGCTGTTGAACTGCAGCACAGCTTCTACATATTCTATTTTTATCGCCACAGCATTTTCTAAACTCTGAATGTATTGAAAAAAGTCAATTTCTCCATTTTTATAGCTGCTATTCGCCACTTTGATAATTTCCTCAGATAATTTTTTCCCAGTAGCATTGTAATAATTGATACTTTCTTGGTACTTGGCAATTTCATTTTGTTGCTGACGAATGAATTGCGTCATTTTTTGTTCTTGATTTTGCTTTTGCTCTTCCCAACTTTGCGATTCTAGTTGTGCTACTTTGGTTTTGGATACATTTCCTGAGAACAAAATAGGAACCGCAATACCTACTTGAAAACCATACAAAGATTGCGACAGACCGTTATTTCGTCCCTGAAAATATTCCAAATTCAAATCGGGTAACCAATGTTGTTTTTGCAAGCTAATTTGAGATTTGTACATTTTGCTAATACTTTCTAAATAAGTAGTATGTAAAGCTTTATTTGAAGTAGTATCCAAAGCACTGATTGGCAATAATTCTTTCTCTAAAATGCTTATTTTTTCATCGGATTGCACCAAAGCTTGCAAAGATTCGTATTGTGCTTTTTTCTCAAAGTTAATTTGTGTAAGCTTGGTTTTGATTTGTCTGTATTTCGATTGAGCCGTAATTTTTTCTAAATAATTGGTTTCCCCCAATTCGAAACGACGGTCGCTGGCTTTAGAGAAATTTTGGTACAAACTATCCAAATAAGAGTACAAGCGTTCCTGGTGTTGCCAATACACGATTTGCTCATAGGTTTTGGCAACTTGTAACGAAAGTTTATTTTTTTGAAGTTCATAATTAGCTTTCTCTTTTTCAAATTCTGAGGTATTCGCTTTCTTTTGCACGCCATAAACGGTAGGAAACAAAAAGCGTTGCTGTACCCCAAAAACTTTCAGCGGTAGATTATTCAAGGCCAAATTATTTTGATCGTACGAATAATAAACATTGGTTTTTTCGAAGGTGAAACTGCTCTTGATGTTCTCTTGCATTTTATTGACTTGCAATGCGGCAGCCTTGATGCCTTTGTTGTTTTCAAGAGCTTTGGTTATTAAAGCCTCACGTGACATCGAGGTGTTTTGGGCAAATCCAAAACTACTAGCCAACAAAAGTAAAATAACAGTAAGGTGCTTTTTGCCTTTTTTCAATTTGGGTCTTTTGAATTCTTTTGAATCAAAGACTTTAAACAGAATCGGCAATACAATTAAGGTCAAAACCGTAGCGGTAAATAGTCCTCCAATCACTACTGTCGCCAAAGGACGTTGAACCTCTGCCCCAGCCGATGAGGAAATCGCCATTGGTAAAAAACCTAAAGCTGCAGCGGCGGCTGTCAATAAAACTGGACGCAAACGATCGGTAGTTCCTTTTAAAATTAAGGCATTCATATCGGTCATTCCTTGATGTTTTAGTTCTTTAAAATGTTCAATAAGCACGATTCCGTTCAATACTGCAATACCAAAAAGGGCAATAAAACCAACCCCTGCCGAAATACTAAAAGGCAAATCACGAATCCACAATAATAAAATTCCTCCCACTGCCGATAACGGAATCGCCGAATACACCATTAAAGCTTCTTTCATTGAGCCAAAAGCAAAATGCAACAGGATAAATATCAAAAGTAAAGCGATAGGAACAGCAATAAGCAATCGGGCTTTGGCACTTTCTAAATTTTCGAATTGTCCACCGTATTGCACATAATAACCCGCAGGTAACTTAATTTGCGTATCTACAATCTTTTGAATATCGGTCACTACACTTTGTAAATCTCTATTACGAACGTTAATTCCAACTACAATGCGTCGATTGGTATTGTCACGGGATATTTTGGCTGGACCTTCGGCATACTCAATGGTAGCCAACTCATTCAAAGGGATTTGAGCACCATTGGGAACCGTAACATATAAGTTTTTCAAGTCCTCAATACTTTTTCTGTTGCTTTGGTCTAAACGAATCACCATATCGAATCGTTTTTCGCCTTCAAAAACATTTCCCACTACTTTTCCAGCGAAGCTCAGTGCGATGGCATGGTTCAAATCTTCAATATTCAAACCGTAGCGCGCAATTTTGGAGCGGTCGTATTGAACATACATTTGAGGTAAACCTTCTGTTTTTTCAATGATAACATCAGAAGCACCAGGTACTTTTTTGATGGCGCGTTCTATTTCGTGCGCTTTTCGGGCTAAAACATCCAAATCGGTTCCGAAAATCTTAATCGCCACATCAGAACGTGTTCCAGAAATTAACTCATTAAAACGCATTTCAATAGGTTGTGTAAACTCAATTTCCATATTTGGAATTTGAGCGTTTAATGCTTCTTTGATTTTATCGGCCAATTCATCTTTGGAAGTGGCAGAAACCCATTCTGATTTAGGTTTTAGTTTCACAATAATATCACTTTCCTCCATCGACATTGGGTCAGTTGGGACTTCGGCAGCACCAATTCTAGATACGACTTGCTCTACTTCAGGGAAATTTTTCAATATGATTTTCTCCATTTTAGTAGTGGTTTCGATGGTTTTGGTCAAAGAAGTTCCTGTTTTTAAAACGGGTTGAATCACAAAATCTCCTTCGTCTAAGGTGGGAATAAATTCACCTCCCATAGTACTAAATAAAACACCCGAAAAAACCAATAACGCTAGGGCTCCGTACAATACTTTTTTGGTATTTCCCAAAGCCCAAGTAATTGAAGGCAGATACCAAGAATTTAATTTACGAATGAGCTTCTCTGAAATTGAGTTTGGATTTTCTCTTGTTGGTTTTAAAAACATCGAAGCTACAACAGGAACGTAAGTAAAACAGAAAATCATTGCGCCCAATAAAGCAAAGCTAAACGTCATAGCCATTGGTTTGAACATTTTTCCTTCGATGCTTGACAAAGACAAAATCGGAATAAAAACAATCAGAATGATTAACTGACCAAAAATGGCAGAATTCATCATTTTGGAAGCACTTTTATAGGTAATTTGGTCAATTTCTATTTGGCGATTTTCTTTGTTTAATCCCGCCAAATGTGCCGAATTTTGGGCGATTTGAAAGGCAATAAACTCCACTATAATTACAGCTCCATCGATAATAATTCCAAAATCAATGGCACCTAAACTCATCAAATTGGCATCGATGCCAAATATGTTCATAAACGAAATAGCAAACAGCAAACACAACGGAATCACCGAAGCCACGACCAATCCAGAGCGCCAATTACCAAGCAATAAAACCACCACAAAGATTACAATCAAACAGCCTAAAATTAAATTCTCGGCTACCGTAAAGGTGGTTTTTCCAACGAGTTCACTTCGTTCTAAAAAACCATTGATATAAACGCCTTCTGGCAGTGATTTTTGAATTTCAGCTACTCTGTCTTTGATATCACTAATGACTTGCTTAGAGTTGGCTCCTTTTAGCATCATCACTTGTCCGAGTACCTTCTCTCCTTCTCCATTTCCAGTAATCGCACCAAAACGATTGGCGTGACCAAATTGTACTTTCGCAATATTTTTAATCAAAATGGGAAGACCATTGGTATTTTTAACCACAATATTTTCAATATCCTGAATATTATTGACTTTTCCTTCACCACGAATGAAATAACTTTGATTCGTTTTTTCGATATAAGCCCCTCCAGCTATGCTGTTATTCTTCTCTAAAGCGGTAAAAATTTCAGTCAAGCTACAATTCATCGCCTTCAATTCCGAAGGACGAATACTGATTTCGTATTGTTTTAAATAACCACCCCAAGTGTTGATTTCGACCACCCCATTAATTCCAGACAATTGTCGTTTCACAATCCAATCCTGAATCGTTCTCAAATCGGTTATGGAATAGTTGTTTTTAAACTGAGGTTTTACTTCCAAAGTGTATTGGTAAATTTCTCCCAATCCAGTGGTAATCGGTCCCATTTCGGGTGTACCAAAACCTTCGGGGATTTTTTCGGAAGCGGCTTTTATTTTTTCTGCGATTAATTGACGAGGCAAATAGGTTCCCAAATCGTCATCGAACACAATCGTAACGACTGATAATCCAAATTTTGAAATAGAACGAATTTCTTTTACGCCCGGTAAATTGGCCATTTCAATCTCGACGGGATACGTAATAAATTGCTCAATATCTTGAGTTGAAAGATTGCGTGAAGTGGTAATCACTTGCACTTGATTGTTGGTCACGTCAGGCACAGCGCCGATAGAAATTTGGAATACAGAGAACAATCCAAAACCGAACACACTCAAAGTAAACAATAATACAATGAGTTTGTTTTGGATAGAAAATGCTATGATTTTATTTAGCATACTAGTAAATTAAAAATTATACGTTTAGAATCATTAGAATACCAATAATTCAGTAAAAAAGTAATTATCAAAAAAGATAAGTAACGATAAAGATAATTTTAAACTAGTTTAGGCGGTTGCCAAATAGAACTAAATACGTTAGAAATATACCATTCTTTGTAAATCGGAAGTGATTGATTTACAACTACTCGTATAGGATTTTTTAAAGTAAAAATAGATTGAGGTTCCTCAAAAGCCAAGACAACCGTATCGAGATTGATGGTTTGACTTTTGAAAGGTAAGTTTTCGTGCTTGTCGTGACCATCAGTATCGGTGTGTTTGTTTAAATTATTATAGTGACTGATGGTAAAATCGATAAACGAAAAGGCTTGTTCTTGGTTGTGATTTTGATGCTCTAAGTAATGCTGATACAAATTGGGTATTTTGAATAACTGCCCTATTTCTGTGTTGGAATACACAAAAACAAATAGAAATAAAAAGGTCGTTATTTTTTTGACAGACATATCCAACTACTTTCAAATGGTTACAGCATCAAGCTTTGGTACAAAAGTAAGTGGTAAATATATGAAATATCTTAAGAACGGCTTAAAAGAGATTAATGAAAACTTAAGACTACTTTAGTTCCCTTGCCAGTTTCACTAAAAATTTCGATATCCATAGGGAGTAATTCTGCAATTCGTTTCACTATAGAAAGTCCTAATCCAGAGCCTTTTATCGTAGGATGATTGGTAGCATTAGAACGATAAAAAGGGTTGTAAATTTTATCCAAATCGGCTTTGGCTATACCAATTCCTTGGTCGGTAATGATGCAGTGGGTGCCTTTTTCGTCTTTATTCAAATCAATTGTAACCACAGTATTTTCTCCTGAATACTTGATGGCGTTACTGATAATATTTCCAATAATTATCGCTACTAAATAATGATCGGATTCAATATAATAATCAGCAGTAAATTGACTAACAACGGTTGTTTTCTTTGATTTTATCTTTTCTGAATACATCGTCAAAGTATCCAAAATCAATGCGTTCAAATACACCTTTTCAATTTTTAATTGTTGTTTTTGATTTTCGAAACGCGCCAATAACAATAATTGATCCACCAAGTTATTCACACGATTGACTTCTTTAATACTATATGCAATTTTTTCTTCGTATTCTGCTTGTGTTCTCGGTTTTCGTATCAATACTTCCAAAGTACCTTTCAAAACCGTTAGCGGCGTTCTTAATTCGTGTGAAGCATCCGAAGTAAATTGTTTTTCTCGCTCTACGGCATTTTCTATTCGATCCAGCAAATCATTGATTGTTTTGGAAAGCGTGTAGAGTTCATCTTTGTTTTGAGGTAAAACGATGCGTCCTTTTAGGTTGTCTTTTGTAATGTTACTAGAGGTTTCGGTGATGGCAGTAACAGGTTTTATGCTTCGACCTGCAATCAATCGAGCAATAAGAAAAAGTAAAATGAGTATTAAAGGAAAAGAAACAAAAAGGGTATTGCGCAAGTTGGTCAAAATCATTTGCGCATCATCTAATGACATTGCTACAAACAGATGACCTACAATTTTCTGTTCGTCATACAGCGGAACTTGAATCTGACGAATAGGTGTTTTATTTAAATAGGTATCAATGAATTTGTTGTCAAAAGACTCTTTATACATTTTAAGTTGCAAGCCTTTCAAGTTGGGAGATTTGTCAATTAATTGATTGTTACTATCAAAAAACTGTACAAAAACAGGATTTACGGTTACTGTATTATGCTCTCTAGCACGCCATTGATCGACTTGAATTAAATACGTATTGTTGCGATCGATTTCTATTTCTTCTAAATGCTTTTGAACCTCAGTTTGAATGTCTTCATTGATATGCGTGTTTACATTGTATTTCATACTTTGATAAATCACAATAAAAACGACAGAAATTAAGAGACCAGTGCTCAAAATATAGTTAAAGGCAATTCTGTCTTTGTATGAAAATGAAAACATATTTATGTGAAATTAATCATTAGCAATATAGCCAACGCCACGAATGGTTTTGATGAGATCTTCTTCTTTGTTCAGATTGAGTTTTTTTCGGATGGCGTTCATAAATACATCAATAACTCCTGTATCGTATTCAAAATGAATATCCCAAACGTCCTCAATAATTTGATTTCGAGTACAAACCTTTCCTTTATTTTTGATTAAATATACTAATAATTCATATTCGCGTTGCGTAAGATTAACTTCTTGATCGCCCAGCAGCACTTGATGTTTGGACGGATCAATGCTGATGTTGCCTAAAACCAATATGTCATTGGAAGCGGTATTTCTAAAATGAATTTTAATTCGTTCAATTAATTCATCAAAACTAAAAGGTTTTTTGATGTAATCATTCGCTCCAGCTTTCAAACCTTCTATCGTTTCTTGTACGGTATCTCTAGCAGTCAAAAACAAAATAGGCGTTTGAATATTGGCTTTTCGAATGGCTTTACAAATGTCTATTCCGTGCATTTTTGGCAGCATCCAATCCAATAAAATAACGTTTACTTTTTGCTGCAAAGCCAAGGCTAAACCTGCTTCGCCATCGTAAGCTACCAATACCGAATAGCCCTCTTCTTCTAAACCCTGTTTGAGAAAATCAGCAATTCCAACTTCGTCTTCTACAATAAGAATTTTCATAGTTATTGCATTAAAAACTTGAACCCAAGTGAGACGATATCAGCTTTCAAACCATCACTCCTATCGTAATGATTGTATCTAAAATCAATATTTTTCAAGCCGAATTTCCAAATTTTTGCTCCTGTAAAAATATCGGTATAATTGACCCCAAATCCATACTGATTGGCATCAAAAGCTGACAAATCATAATCAGAAGTGTAGTATTGATCCGTTGATAAATGCGTATTGATAGGTGCAAAATAGTCTGAAGCCGTTTGTGTATAATAACGATACATAGGGAAAACCGTAAAGCGATCCGTTAGCTTGATTGGCAATTCAATACTAGCGGTATGTGATTGTATTCCCCAGTTATCAGAATAGAAACGATAATAGGTTCGCAACACAAAGCGCTCATTGATGTAATAATGCAACCTCGCTCCTATTGGTAATTTGAATCTTGAATCTGGTAGGCGTTCAATATCATTGGCCAATTGAAAATTATTGATAAAGGAAGCCGACACATCTTTGAAATACACCCTTTGATACGGCGTAGATAGCAAACCTTGTTGTTGTAACACATCCAAAAACACCGATGCTTGCAATTTTTTGTTAATCACTTGCGACAAACTTAACGATACAGAATAGGAATTTCTTTTCTTATCCTTATGAAATTCGAATTGACTCGGATTATAAGCTGTATTTCCAGTAATGGTAAAATAATCAAATATTCCACCGTTCAAATTATCTCCATTATTTTTATAATCCTGTAATTCTTTCGGATAAATAGGTTTCCACGTATCCAAATACGCACTGGCAGAAAGGCTCACTTCTGTATTTTTATCATTAAATTCTTTGGTAACTCCACCACCAAATCCAATAGAAGAATAATCATATTCCACCGAAGCAGAAACGTGTGCATTCCAAATTGTGTTTCTATCATCAGAACTTGCAGAATACGATAAAGCCAAACTGGTCAATTGATCGGATTGCGATGCTCCTGAACTAGATTGCCAAGGATTTGGTGTATTGCTATCAAAAGGATTAATATTACTTGATGATGCTGAAGAATAAGCAGAAATACCAATATCTGCAGTCAGTACTTCATCATCGCTTAATGGCATTGCCACCACTATTGCAGCTGTAATATCTGTCAGATTTTCGGTTCCGCTACCACCAGAAACAGCTGAATGTATCCCATCTTGTTTGTAGTAGCTTAACAAGAAATCAACTTCGGTAGTTTCTAATACTCTTTTCTTAAATCCAACTGCTGTAGAGTCTTTCTGTTGCCCATTGGCAAATAAAACAATACTCAGTAATAGAATGGATAGGGCTTTTTTCATTATCTATATTTCAATTAAATAAATTATTTTGAGGATTTAGTTACATCCACAACCACCACCAGTTTTTCCTCCATTAGCTCCAGCAGAAGCTTCTCTGTAGACCTGAAAAGTGGTTTCATAACGTTCTGATGCTCTTGCAGCAAGCTTCATATCAGGGTCATTTATAGCTACTTTTTCATATTCTTTTACAGAAGTACAAGATTGTAAAGCGGCTACTAGTATACTAGCAAAAAGTAATTTTTTCATTAGTTAAATTTTTTAATATCAATATTTTTAGAGGTATGTATTTCCCCTTTATCGTCAACAATTATACATCCAATGCCTTTTAGCTGGTTGACTAAGTTCAAGCCTACATCAACTCCCAAAACAAAAATCCCAGTAGCTAAAGCATCTGCAATTTCAGTTTGTTTGGCAAAAACAGAAACACTCACCACTCCTTGTGCTGGATAACCCGATCTAGGGTCAATGATGTGAGAATAGCGTTTGCCGTCAAAAACCACATATTTTTCGTAACTGCCTGAAGTCTCTACCGAACTATTCTCGAGAGGGAAAGTAGCAAATACTTTATTTTTATTCATTGGGTTAACAATGGCGACTGTCCAAGGTTTACCTGTCGTTTGATAGCCCCAAGCATTAATATCGCCCGATACATTTACAATTCCAGAGGTACAACCTTTTGATAGCAATAAATCTTTGATTTTATCTGCAATATAGCCTTGACCAATACCTCCTAGTCCTAATTTCATTCCTTTTTCCTTCAAGTAAATAGTCTGTGCTTTGGCATCCAACACAATTTTTTGATACCCAATTCTAGCTACCGATTGTTTGATAGCTTCGGGAGTGGGCATAGCCTTCATACTTCCGTCGAATTTCCAAATTTTATCCATAGAAGCATAAGAAATATCAAAAGCTCCCGAAGTAAGCTGTGATACTTTTATAGCACGTTCCACCAAATCATAGACTTCTTTATCAACTTTTACAGGTTGAATGCCTGAATTTTTACTCACTTGAGATATTTGTGTGGTTGGAATCCAATCTGAAATAAGATTTTCAATGCGCTTCACTTCGGCAACAGCCATATCAATAAAAATGTTGCCTTGAATTGTATCTTTAGCAACGACAGTCATTTCAAAAGGACTTCCTAGCATATACAATTTTTGCTTGTGGTTCACTTGCCCAAAAGCGAAAATGGATGTCAACAGGAATATAAGAGTTACGTTTCTCATTTTTTCTCTAACGAATGAATTAATTGTATATAATCATTGGCAGGAACATTTTTAAAACCCGTCATTCCTAAAACTTTTCCTGTCTTATCTAGTAACACGACCAAAGGAAAACTTCCGCCACGATTGTATTTCTCGGCTAATTTTTGATTAGCAGCGGTTAAATCGGGAGCCAATTGATTGGCTTTTTTCTTCGGAAAATCAGCTTTATAAATGACCCAATTTTTTTCTGCTTCTTGTTTGAAGGCTTCTGATTTCCAAACTACATTATCTAACTTCATACAAGGTGCACACCAATCAGAGCCAGAAAATACCAAAACGATATTTTTGTCCTCTTTGGTAGCTTCTGCTTTTGCTTCATCAAAATTGGATTTCCAGTTTTGAGAAAAACCACTTGTGGTCAAAAAAAGAAATAATAGTAGCATCGTATTCTTCATATAAACATTTGTTAAATTCATAAAGTAAAAGTATTGCATTTATAGTCAAACTCAACTTGTTGTTACTTATTTTAAGGGAATCTTAATTTTAATTTACTTTAAGCAAATTTTAAGTTAATCTTAAATGAATCTTAAACCAATTAGAAGTAGACAAGTATAATTTTGAATAAAAAAATACAAAATGCCTTTTTTAAAAAAACTTTCCCCGTTTTACTACTTATCTCTTTTTTATCTTAGTATTAGTTTTGTGTTGAGAACTGTTTTGATGGTTCATCCCATTACACAAAGTTCTTTTACTTTTCTAGAAGGAATTAAAATTTATGGACTAGGACTTTGTTCTGATGTGTTTGTATTTATTATAGCCAGTGGATTTCTGTGGTTCTATTTGATTTTTATTTCCAATTCAAAATACAATAAGCCTTACGGTTATATCATTTTTGGATTACTTCTCTCTTTATTAGGTTATGTAACGTTAGGAAATACTATTTTGGACGAATACGGTGGCGCTTTACCCAAAATTGGAATTGCCTTTGTTGGAATTAAAACCGTATTCTTTGGTTTGTTTTTATTTCTACCTCAATACCGTGAGCGTTTCCGCTTGTGGATGTTTAGTTTTGTTATCTTTTTATATGTTTTACTACTTTTACAAAACGGTATCAGCGAATACTTTTTTTGGAATGAATTTGGGGTAAAATACAACTTTATCGCAGTCAATTATTTAATTTATACCAATGAAGTAATTGGCAACATTATGGAATCTTATCCTGTGATTCCTATTTTTTTCGCCTTGTTTTTAGTGGTTGGAATCATTACTTTTTTTATTGTTAAAAGAACGAAAAGCTACTTGATGGACCTACCTACTTTCAAAGAAAAAATAAATTTATCTCTAGTTTTCTTGAGCTTGTTAGTACTTTCTTTTTGGGCAATTCCTACTTTGGCTAAAAAAGAAAATTCGACCAATATTTTCACCAATGAATTACAATCCAACGGAATTTATAAGTTCTACTTGGCATTTATGAATAGTGAATTGGATTATTTTAAGTTTTATAAAACATTACCAAAAGACGAAGCATATACGCACTTATATGATTTATTACCAGGAATTAAAGGAACAAGTTCACTTAGAGCTATTGCCTCTGACAGTTCCGAAATCAAAAAGAATGTAGTTTTAATCACCATAGAAAGTCTAAGCGCAGATTTTATGAAACGATACGGTAATGAAAAAAACATTACCCCTTTTCTGGATAGTCTTGCCGATAAAAGTTTAGAATTTAATAATATGTATGCAGTGGGCAATAGAACTGTAAGAGGCTTAGAGGCTTTGACACTTTGTTTGCCACCAACAGCTGGTGAAAGTGTGGTAAAGAGGAAAGACAATAAAAATAAGTTCACTACAGCTTCTGTTTTTAAAAAGAAAGGATACATTGTCAATTATTTATACGGTGGAGATGCTTTTTTTGACAATATGGAATCCTTCTTCGGAGGAAATGGTTACAATATAATTGATAAAAAATCATTTGCTAAAGAGGAAATTACTTTTGCCAATGTATGGGGGGTTTGCGATGAAGATATGGCAAAAAAAGCCATTCAAACTATGAATGCTGATGCTAAAACTGGCAAACCATTCTTTTCTCATTGGATGACTGTGAGCAATCACAGACCTTTTACTTATCCTAATAACAAAATAGATATTCCAGGTGATGCAAAATCTCGTGAAGGTGGCGTAAAATATACCGATTACGCATTGAAACAGTTTTTCAAAATGGCTAAAAAACAGCCTTGGTTCAAAAATACCCTTTTTGTAATTGTAGCAGATCATTGTGCTTCAAGTGCTGGAAAAATAGAACTTCCGTTAGACAAATACAGAATTCCAGCTTTTGTTTATGATCCAAATCGTACCGATAAAAGAGAATTTAAAAATCTGATGTCCCAAATTGATATTATGCCTACGGTTTTAGGATTGTTACATTTTGATTATAAGAGTAAATTTTACGGACAAGATGTAATGAAAACTACTTATCAACCAAGAGCTTTCATTGCTACTTATCAGGATTTAGGATTAATGAAAGAGAACATTTTAACGATACTTTCGCCTAAGCAAAAAGTAAAACAATTTGATTTAAAAATGATACCGAATTCAAATATTCAAAAGGAATATCAGTCCCATTATGATGAAATTCTATTGAAAAAACCGAATAAGCGACTTGTTAACGAAACGATTTCTTATTATCAAACGGCTTCTGAACTCTTAAAAAATAAGCAGTATCAAAAAGAATAATTCCAGAAAGGTTTATTGTAAATTTGGTAAAAACAATCCATGTTTCGCCACCAAGGAAAAAACAGAACGTTCAGTCATAATTTGCGTTTAGCCACTACGCTATCTTTTGTAGCTGGTATAGTAAATGTTACTGGTGTGCTCGAAATTCAAGTGCTTACCACAAATGTTACTGGGCATTTTGCTTACTTTGCTGAGCAAATTATGGAGCATCAATACTTGGCAGCCTTTGCTTTTTTTGTATTTATTCTTTTTTTTCTACTAGGAGCTTTTACTTCAAATTTTATTGTAGAATTAGTCGCCAAAACAAAACCTGAATTCTCACACGTCATTCCGTTATCAATAGAAATAGTATTATTATTCATTATTGGATTATTCGGAGCTTCTGCAGATGCAGCGAACCTTCAAGGGAAAATAATTGCCTTTACTTTGCTTTTTACTATGGGACTTCAAAATGCTTTAGTAACTCGTATTTCACAATCAACAGTTAGAACAACACATCTAACAGGGCTTTTTACTGATTTAGGTATTGAACTATCACAATTGTTTTTTTACACTCAAATTGAAGAAAAGAAAAAACTCAGAAGGAATATTTTTCTGAGATTATCCATTATTACTTTATTTTTCTTGGGTTGTTTTGTAGGAGGCTTGTTGTACCAAATTATCGCACTAAAAACACTTTTTTTAGGCTGCTTGTTTTTATTGATTGCTTTGTTTTATGACTATTTTCGATTAAAAATTTATTACCTCAATCGAAAGAAAAACTTCTACTTGGAACGTTATGAATGGAATAAAAAAATTAATGAGCATAATTCATAATTACCAATAATGCCATACCAACAATAAAACCCCACAACAGAATGCCAAGCAATAAAGGTTTTATTCCTACTTGCTTTAAGCTTGTAAAATTAAGTCCCGCACCGATTAAAAAAAGTGTAACTGTTAGACCAACTTTTGAAACAGATACTAAAAATGGAGCAACAGTTGTAACGGCTGGAACATAAGTGTTTACTATCAAAGCCAAGATAAATAAGAAAATAAAATACGGAATAGTGACTTTCTTTTTTCCATTTTTAAATAAATAAGAAGAACCAATCGCGATGGGAATAATCCATAACGCTCTTGCTAATTTTACTGTAGTTGCAACTTGCAGTGCTTCTATGCCAAATTTATTAGCAGCACCAACAACAGAACTCGTATCGTGTATGGCAATAGCACACCACAATCCAAATTCGTTTTGAGACAATTGTAACCAATGTCCAATAACAGGAAACAAAAACAAAGCCACCGAGTTTAAAATAAAGATAACTCCGAGAGCTACTGAAGTCTGATTTTCTTTAGACTCCACTACTGGTGCTATGGCTACAATGGCACTTCCTCCACAGATTGCTGTACCACAAGAAATTAAATGCGCAATCTTTTTATCAATTCCAAGCCATTTTCCTAAGATAATCCCGATAAGCAAAGTAGAAAAAATAGAAACAATAGTAAAAAGCATTCCTTCTTTTCCTGCTGCAATAGCACTATGCAAATTCATACCAAATCCTAATCCGACCACGGATATTTGCAATAAAATTGAAGTTGCTTTATGATTTAAATGTAAAAAGGGATGTCCTGATAAATTCGCTATAATCAATCCCAAAAGCAAGGCAATGGGTGGTGACACAGAAAAAGTAAGACAAACTATTAAGAGAAGAACAAAAAGAATTTGTTGATTGGTTCTAGAAAGATTTAAAAAGTGTGTGGGTGCAACAGCGCTATGTTTTGATGTAGTATCCATCGTAAAGTAGTTTAAAATTACTTTACAAAGGTCCTACTTATAAGCTTAAAAGTCCAATACAAAAACACAATAGCCTATAACTCTAGGTTATAATAATCAGAAATACTTCTAATAAAGAGTTCAGACAATGTATCGGATTTCCCAACTAAAGTTATACAAAAAAAGAAACGCTCAATGGATAAGTTCTTTATATCAATCACTGTCAATTCTTTATTTTTCAACTCTTTAGACACGGCATGGATAGACATAAATGCAAAACAATCGGAATGCAACAAATACGATTTAATACTTTCTGTACTACCCAATTGCATTTCGATTTGCAAATCGGTTAACTTGACATTTTGTTGTTTTAAGGTGTGCTCAATAACTTCAAGTGTTCCAGAACCTCGCTCTCTAGTTAGAAGGCGAAGTTTTTTTAACTCTTCAAGAGTAATTTCATTTTTATTAGCCAAAGGATGTAAAAAACGACATACTAAAACCAATTCATCTTTTAAAAAGGGTAAATATTTAATTGACTGGTTTTTAGACTGTCCTTCTACTACTCCAATTTCAATTTCCTTGTTGATTAATGCTTTTTCTATTTGTTCCGTATTACCATTAATCAAATGAATACTTATTCCTTTTTCTTTTTTGTGAAATTGAGCTAAAATTGGAGAAATAACATATTGCGAAAGTGTTGTGCTTGCTCCAAGTCTCAATAATCCTTGGCGTTTGGTTACAAATGAACTCATATCAAACTCAATCTCACGATAAATATCAAATATAGATTTAGTATGTTGTAACAAAAGATGACCAGCTGGTGTTAAAGCAATTTTAGAACCATTTCGTTCAAAAAGCTTCGTTTTGTAGGTCTCTTCTAGTTCTTGAATGTGTTTTGAAACGGCTGGCTGACTAATATACAATTCCGCAGCCGCCTTAGTAAAATTAAGTCGAATTACTACGGTATAAAATACTTTTAGCCTAAAATCCATCTGTTACATTTAAAAAAGTCTATTTAAAACTATAATAGCCCGTGATATTTACGCACAAACCATTCTGTTGACAAACAAATTGCAATCAAAATTAAAAGCCAAATCCAATCAATCAAAGGTGATTTGATGACATTTTCTTTCTCAATCGCTTTGTACGATTCATCTGCAAGCAATTTTTGTATCAATTGATTTACTTGCGAAGGAAGAAATACTTTTCCTTTAGTTTGCTCAGCTAATTGCACTAATTTGGTATAATCGGGAGCCACAAATTGCTTTTCGATATCAAAATCTAGAATTTCAAAACGCCCTGAATAACTGGTTTTGGTATTCAATTCTTTTACAATAAAGGTATAACTTCCAGCAGAAAGTCCATCTAAATTGACTTGATAAGCATTGGTTCCTTTAAGCAAATCATAATTTTTGGTTTGCTTATTTTTTACGTTTGTTACAGAAATAGTTAGTCGTGCATTGTCATCAAACTCATAATTCTTATTAAAAAACTGAGCGGTAATAGCAATTGCCTCTCCTGAATTATAAAAATTTTCGTGAGTAACAACCAAAGATTTTTTTGAACTATTAGAAGCTAAAAACTGAATGGTTTTATCAATAAAAACATCATATTTTTCAAATGATTGCTGGTCCACGTGGGATTGTAATCGCCATTTCCAACTATTTTCTCCTAACAAATACGCAGCTCGTTTTCCGCCTGTTTCAGTAAATGCTAACAAAGGTAAACCTGTATCTATACTTCGTATTTTGGAAGAAAGTAAAACCGTAACATTCTCTTTCGCGGTAATGGTACCAAAAGGATGTGCCAAGGGAGGAAAATTGTCAAAACCTATATTATCCAAAGCAAACAAATTGAATTTTGTATTGAATGACGGTAAGAAATCTTCTTTCTGATTGGTGACTTTAAAATCCAAATCATTTTGTTGTTGATTCAAAAAATTAAAATCTGTAGTCATTCCTGTAACAACTAAAGTATTTAATCCAGCGGTTTTAGCACCATCAAAAATAGACTTAAAAGAAGCATTAGGTTGATATAAAATCAAAACATTATAATCAGATAAAGATTTGATTTCTTGTGGCTTAATAATACTTACTTTACGTTGTGCATTAGTTTCAATGGCGCGCTTAAAAGCACTTAAATCAGGATGATTCACCGCAGATACCAATCCAACAACTGTTTTTTGATCTAATACTTCAACAGCAAAATTCTTGACGTTGTTGTAACTGTTTTTTTCCTTTTTACCAGAACTGATAGTTGCTTTAAATAAATGTAAGCCCATTTTATCAGCAGGGAGGAAAACAGTAAATGTAGTAGTTCTTTGCCCAGCAGTAAAATTTACAAGCTGTTTAAGAATTGTGTTATTTCCTTCTGAAATTGAAAAATTAGCTGTAGATAATCGCTTTCCTGAATACTGAACAAATACTTCTACTGGAAATTTATTCTTATAAAACGCATATTTATTCACATTCAGTTGGCTGATTTTTAAATCAAAAACAGCTGTGGTATCCCCCAAAACGATAGGAAAAACAGCGTTTTCTGAATCAAAACTATATACATAATCATCACCAGAAGTTTGGTTTCCATCAGTAACCAATACCGTTGGAAAATGAATGTTTTTATTCAAACTTTTCAAATCTTTGGCAACAACATCCAACTGTGTTTGTGTTCCTCTAAAATTAAAAGTATCCGATGGTTGCAAAGTCGCATCAAACAAAAAGGGTTGAATCTCAAATTTATTTTGCAAATCTTTATTTGAAATCAGTTCCTCATACACTTCTTGAGCTTTTTTATTAGCTTTCAGAAAAGAAATTGAACTAGAATTATCAACTACAATAGGTAATGGTGTTTTGATAATTTCTAATTCTGTTCTACTGATAATAGGATTTATCAATAACAATAAAATACCAAAAATCGAGGCAAAACGTAAAAAAGCCAAAAGCCAATACACTTTGGATTGACTTTTGGCTTTAAATAGATATTGAAAATACGACAAACATGCAGCTATAACTATTGAAAGAATCAGTAACAGAACGGTGTTTGTTGTCATATTTAATTATAATTGTAACTTATACTATAGATACTCTGAATTATTTTCAGATTAAATACTGAATGCTAAAATCTGAATCCTATTTTTAGGTAAGCATTCCTCCACAAACGTTTAATACTTGACCTGTGATATAAGAACTCATATCAGAAGCTAAAAACAAACAAGCATTAGCCACATCTTCTGTAGAACCACCACGTTTCAACGGAATACCTTCTCTCCATCCTTTTACTACATCTTCACTTAATTTCGCTGTCATTTCAGTTTCAATAAAACCTGGAGCGATGGCATTACAACGAATGTTTCTTGAACCCAACTCCAATGCTACAGACTTGGTAAATCCTATTGCACCCGCTTTAGATGCTGCATAATTGGCTTGACCAGCATTACCCGAAACACCTACTACAGAACTAATATTAATTATAGAACCTGAACGTTGTTTTAAAAATGTCTTTTGAATCGCTTTTGTCATATTAAAAACTGACTTCAAGTTTACATCGATAACTAAATCAAAATCAGCTTCTGACATACGCATTAACAAGTTATCTTTGGTAATTCCAGCGTTGTTAATCAAAATATCAACTGTTCCAAAATCAGCCAAAACAGCATCAACAAATTTTTGCGCTTCATCAAAATCAGCTGCATTAGACTGATAGCCTTTTGCTTTAATCCCCATTGCATTCAATTCACTTTCTAAAGCTTCAGCAGAAGCAACAGATGAGCTATAGGTAAAAGCAACATTGGCTCCGTTTTTTGCAAAAACTTCAGCAATTCCTTTTCCAATTCCACGACTTGCACCAGTAATAATGGCAACTTTTCCTTCTAGTAATTTCATTTTTAGTCAATATTTGTTTTTCGAAAATAGTTCACTTAATTTCTTATGATTTCATAAGAAGTTGATTTCACTTTCGAAAGATTAATTATTTTAAAGAACTATACAATCTTTTAATGTTTTTGATACAAAAACAGTTTGGAGTGCCAAATATAAGATATTTCCTTTTTAAAAAAAATTAGCCTCCATGTATAACACATCACAAACGATTCGAACTGCAAATAATAAGTAGCTTTCACCACTTATTTTTTTGAATGAATTATTTTTCTTTTCTTCTTTTACGTTCGCTTTTTATCATCGATAATTCACGACTGGTTTGTCCTGCAACAGATGTATTTTCTTCAGCACGTCTGATCAAGTATGGCATTACATCTTTTACTGGACCAAATGGCAAATATTTCGCAACATTATATCCGTTCTCTGCCAAATTGTAGCTAATATTATCACTCATCCCGTACAATTGACCAAACCAGATTCGGTTGTCATTGCTTTTTACACCTTTTTTCTCCATCAAATCCATTAACTTGTAAGTACTCAATTCATTGTGCGTTCCTGCAAAAATCGACATACTATCTAAATGCCCCATCATATAGATTACAGCGGCATCATAATTTTCATCCGATGCTTCTTTTGAAGCACAAATAGGCGTTGGATAATTCATTTCTTGAGCTCGAAGATTTTCTTTTTCCATGTAGGCACCACGAACCAATTTCATTCCAATAAAAAACTGATCACGTTTAGCTTCTTCATGTATTTTCTTCAAATAATCCAAACGATCCCAACGGTACATTTGCAGCGTATTGAAAATTACAGCTTTTTCTTTGTTGTATTTACGCATCATATCAGTAACCAAATCATCTGCTACATCTTGCATCCAGCTTTCTTCGGCATCGATAAGCAAGGCTACATCTTTAATGTATGCTTCTTTACAAACGGCATCAAATCGTTCAACAACTTTATTCCATTCAATAGTTTCTTCATCTGTCAAAGGCTTTTTCTCTCCTAACTTTTCATATAATGCCAATCGGCCAAAACCTGTTGGTTTAAAAACAGCAAAAGGAATTGCAAGTCTTTCCTTCGCAAATTCAATAGTCTTTAAAGTCATTTTTAAAGCAGCATCAAATTGCTCTTCTTCTTCTTTTCCTTCAACAGAATAATCCAAAACGGAAGAAACTCCTTTGGTATACATTTTATCAACTACAGTCAAACAATCGTTTTCATTAACCCCACCACAAAAATGATCAAAAACCGTAGCTCTAATAAGGCTTTCAACAGGCAAATTAGCTTTAATGGCAAAATTAGTAACCGCAGTACCAATTCTAACCAAAGGTTCACTAGCAATCATTTTAAATAAAAAATAAGCTCTATCTAGTTCTGTATCACTTTTTAAAGCAAAGGCAACTTGTGTATTATTGAATATATTTTTCATTATTTGTTAAATTTTAATGCAAATATAGCTAGAGTTTTGAATTCTATTAACTAAAAAATGCCTTATTTTGCCACTCAAATAATTTGAAGATCATGCAAACTATTACAGCCAACAA
Source organism: Flavobacterium polysaccharolyticum (assembly GCF_038739875.1). Classification (NCBI taxonomy): domain Bacteria; kingdom Pseudomonadati; phylum Bacteroidota; class Flavobacteriia; order Flavobacteriales; family Flavobacteriaceae; genus Flavobacterium; species Flavobacterium polysaccharolyticum. The sequence goes on along the minus strand of NZ_JBCGDP010000012.1, from coordinate 16,229 downwards.
CTACCCTATTTATTTTAATGAAAGTGCCTATGAGCAATTGAATCTTTTTTTAAAAGAAAACAAATACTCCAATCTTTTTATAATTGTTGACAGCAATACTACCGATAGTTGTTTACCTAAATTTTTACCTTATTTAGAAACTGATTTGACAATTGAAATTGTTGAATTTGAAGCAGGTGAAATCAATAAAAATATTGAAACTTGTATCGAAATTTGGAATGTTTTGACCGAATTAGGTGCTGATAGAAAATCGTTGGTGATTAATGTAGGTGGTGGTGTAGTTACTGATTTAGGAGGTTTCATAGCTTCTACTTTTAAGCGAGGTGTTGACTTTATTCATATTCCAACAACACTTTTATCTATGGTAGACGCATCTGTGGGCGGAAAAAACGGTGTAGATTTAGGTAATTTAAAAAATCAAATTGGAGTAATTAATGTACCAAAAATGGTATTAATCGATACTACATATCTTGAAACTCTTTCTCAAAGCGAAATGCGCTCAGGTCTTGCCGAAATGCTCAAACACGGGTTGATTTATGACAAAGAATATTGGGAAAAGTTTTTAGATTTAACTTCTATTGATTTTGCTGATTTTGATTCGCTTATTCATCGTTCTGTAGCCATCAAAAACGAAATTGTAATGCAAGATCCTACCGAAAAAGGTATTCGTAAAGCCTTAAATTTTGGTCATACATTAGGGCATGCTATAGAAAGTTATTTCCTTGAAAGTAAGGATAAAACCACATTATTGCACGGAGAAGCTATTGCGATAGGAATGATTTTAGAAAGCTATATTTCATTAAAAAAAGAACTAATTTCAACATCCGAGTATCAACAAATAAAGCAAACCATAAATAGCATTTATGATAAAATTGTTTTTGAAGAAAATGACCTCCATCCCATCTTAGATTTATTGATTCACGACAAAAAAAATGAATACGGAACCATTCAATTCGCATTAATTGAAGGTATCGGAAAGATAAAAATAAATCAATTGGTTGAAAACGAATTGATTCTTGAAGCCTTTGAAGATTACAAGTCTTAATCTTTTTTTTAATAAAAAGGATTGCATTACGTATATATTATTTTTTACATTTGCATCAATGAAAAAAAGTCAAAAAAATAGCCACGAAAAAGGGAATAAAAACAAGCAAGAACGATTTTTAATTAAATCTTTCCACCGTTTTTATACCATGATTGGATGCTTTAATTTTGACCCTTTTCAATACATAAAAACTGAAAACGAAAAACTACAGATTAGGTACGCTAACATTAGGGTTTGAATAGGAATCAATTTAGTTGAAACGCTTAATTAATTTCTATAAACAGTCAAAACTAATGAATACAAAATATTACGACTTAATCAATCAAACATACTACTTCCCTCAAGAAGAATTCAAATTAAATAAAGACAACCTTCAATTTCACAATATTGACTTGATGAAATTGGTTGAAAAATATGGTACGCCTTTAAAATTCACGTATTTACCTCAGATTTCAAATAACATCAATAAAGCCAAAAGTTGGTTTCGTAAATCGATGGAAAAAAACAAGTATGAGGCTAAATACTACTACTGTTACTGTACAAAAAGCTCTCATTTTGAATATATTATGAATGAGGCTTTCAAGAATAATATTCATATTGAAACGTCTTCAGCTTTTGATATTAATATTGTTGAGAATCTGCTTCAAAATGGTAAAATAAATAAAAGTACTTATGTAATTTGCAATGGATTCAAAAGAGATCAATATGTCGAAAACATTGCTAGACTGATTAATAATGGTCACAAAAACACCATTCCAATCATCGATAATTACGAAGAGTTAGATTTATTGCAATCGCAAATAAAGAACAAATTCAAAATCGGAATTCGTATTGCCGCCGAAGAAGAACCAAAATTCGAATTCTATACCTCAAGACTAGGTATTGGATACAAAAATATTGTTCCTTTCTACAAAAAAGAAATTAAGGAAAATAAAAAGCTGGAACTTAAAATGTTGCACTTTTTTATTAATACAGGAATCAATGATAACGCCTACTATTGGAATGAATTAGTAAAATGTATCAAAGTATATGTAGCGCTAAAAAAAGAATGCCCTACCCTTGATGGTTTAAATATTGGTGGTGGTTTTCCAATAAAAAATTCATTGACTTTCGAATATGATTATCAATATATGATTGATGAAATCATCAATCAAATTAAAATTGCTTGCGAAGAAGCTGAAGTTGATGTACCTAATATTTTTACTGAATTTGGTTCGTTTACTGTAGGTGAAAGCGGTGGAGCTATTTATCAAGTTTTGTATCAAAAGCAACAAAATGATAGAGAAAAATGGAATATGATTGACTCTTCATTTATTACAACTTTACCAGATACTTGGGCTATAAATAAGCGCTTTATCATGTTAGCCATCAACCGCTGGAATGACACTTACGAAAGGGTTTTGCTTGGAGGAATGACTTGTGATAGTGATGACTATTACAACTCTGAGCAAAATATGAATGCAATATATTTGCCAAAATACAATAAAGAAAAACCGCTTTATATTGGTTTTTTTAATACGGGAGCTTATCAAGAAACCATAGGAGGTTATGGAGGTTTACATCACTGTTTAATCCCTCAACCTAAACATATTTTGATCGATAGAGATGAAAATGGTATTTTAGCCACGGAAGTTTTTTCAGAACAACAAACTTCTGAAGAAGTATTGAAAATTTTGGGTTACGGAAAAAAATAATGAATACATAATCATAGTCAATTTAAAAATTACTTAAATTTGAAATACAATTTATGATTTTTAATAAATTAAATAAATTAAAATGAGTAAAGGACCAATCAGTCAGTTTATTGAAAAGCATTATCTGCATTTCAACTCTGCATCGTTAGTAGATGCTGCAAAAGCTTATGAGCAGCAATTAGCCAATGGAGCCAAAATGTTGGTAAGTATGGCAGGTGCAATGAGTACTGCCGAAATAGGTAAAATTTTTGCCGAAATCATTCGCCAAGATAAAGTACAGATTATTTCATGTACTGGTGCAAATTTAGAAGAAGATATCATGAATCTAGTGGCTCATTCTCATTACGAACGAGTACCTAACTATCGTGATTTGACGCCACAAGATGAATGGGATTTGTTAGAACGAGGGCTAAACCGTGTTACCGACACTTGTATTCCTGAGCATGAAGCTTTTAGACGTTTGCAAAAACACATTTATAAAATTTGGAAAGATGCTGATGATAAAGGTGAGCGCTATTTTCCTCATGAATTTATGTACAAAATGTTGCTTTCTGGAGTATTAGAAGAATATTATGAAATTGACATAAAAGATAGCTGGATGTATGCTGCCGCTGAGAAAAATTTACCTATTATTGTACCAGGTTGGGAAGATAGTACAATGGGTAATATTTTTGCATCCTATGTTATCAAAGGAGAATTGAAAGCTTCAACCATGAAGTCTGGTATTGAATATATGACTTTCTTAGCTGATTGGTATTCTAAAAATTCGTCAAACGGAATTGGATTTTTTCAAATCGGTGGCGGTATTGCAGGAGACTTCCCAATTTGTGTAGTACCTATGTTATATCAGGACATGGAAATGCATGATGTTCCATTTTGGAGTTATTTCTGTCAAATATCTGATTCAACAACAAGTTACGGATCTTATTCTGGTGCTGTACCAAATGAGAAAATCACTTGGGGTAAATTGGATATCAATACTCCTAAATTTATTATTGAGTCGGATGCTACCATTGTGGCTCCATTAGTTTTCGCTTATTTGTTAGATTTATAGAATATTTTATGAAGAGAGTAATTGTTGATTACGCAAAATTAACTAACGAAATTTTAAATCTTTTAGTTGAGAAATTTCCTGATGGATATGATGATTCGGACGTAATTCGTTTCAGAAATGCCAAAAATGAATTAGTAGAAGCTGTAGAAGTTCGTACAGAAGACACTATTTATTTAGTAAAAGTTAGTACCAAATTGGCGGATAGAATTGAAAATTTTGATGAAGATGATGATATAGATGATGTAGTAGTACCAATTAGTGGTATTGAACTTGATGACGAAGATGCTGTATCAGATGATGATGATGATGATGACGATAATTTGGACAAACCAGACTTAGATCCTGAAGACGATGAAGAGGGCGACAATGATGTTGCTGATGAGGACGATGAGGATGATGAAGACTAAAATTACTTAGAAAAAAATACGAAGGAGCTCATAAGAAGAGCTCCTTTTTTTATATTTTTATGTCTCAATAACAAATACAAGCCAAAATGACAACTAATTTACACGCCACACTCAAAGAGAATTTTGGGTTTGAAAAGTTTAGACCCAATCAAGAAGAAATTATCAACTGTATTTTATCTGAGCAAGACACCCTTGCGATTATGCCTACTGGTGGAGGCAAATCTATTTGTTTTCAGCTCCCAGCACTTATTTTACCAGGGATTACGATCGTTATTTCTCCATTAATTGCTTTAATGAAAGATCAGGTAGATAGTTTAAAAGCAAACGGAATTAAAGCTTGTTTTATCAATAGTAGTCAATCTACTGAAGAACAACAATTTTATATTCAAGCTTTACAAGCAAATGAATTCAAACTGGTTTACCTCGCACCAGAAAGTTTATCATACCTTGAAAATTTATTCAATAGCATAACTATCAGCCTTATAGCTATAGATGAAGCCCATTGTATTTCGGCATGGGGACATGATTTTAGACCCGCTTATACGAATTTAGGCTATTTAAAAAACCGCTTCCCTTCTACTCCAATTTTAGCTTTGACCGCCACAGCTGATAAAGCGACTAGAACCGATATTGCTGAACAATTGAATTTAGTCAATCCACAAACGTTTGTAGCTTCTTTTGATAGAAAAAATTTAAGCTTAGAAGTGAGACCGGCTTTGGATCGTGTAAAACAGATCATTGATTTTATAGATAGAAAACCAAATGAATCAGGAATTATCTATTGCTTAAGCAGAAAAACAACCGAAGAAATTGCTGAAAAACTTCAAAAAATTGGAATTAAAGCAAGCGCATATCATGCTGGTCTAGATAACCAAATTCGATCAACAGTACAAGATGCTTTTATTAATGATGAGTGTCAAGTAGTTTGTGCTACCATTGCTTTTGGGATGGGTATTGATAAATCAAATGTTCGTTGGGTTATACATTACAACCTACCAAAAAATATTGAAGGTTATTATCAAGAAATTGGCCGTGCCGGTAGAGATGGTTTACCTTCAGAAACAATTTTGTTTGAAAGTTATGGTGATATGATTCAGCTTCAAAAATTTGCTTCAGAGGGTTCAAATGCCCAAGTGCAATTGTCCAAATTGGAACGAATGAAACAATACGCTGACGCATTAAGCTGCAGAAGAAAAATTTTACTCTCTTATTTTGGTGAATTGGTTACTGAAAATTGTGGGAATTGTGACATTTGCAAAAATCCTCCCGCTTTTTTTGATGGAACTATTATCGCTCAAAAGGCCTTGTCAGCAATTGCAAGATTGAAGGAATCGGAGGCATTAGCAGTAATAGTTGACTTTTTAAGAGGTTCCAAAAACGCCTCAATTTTCGATAAAGAATACCAATATCTAAAAACATATGGTATCGGAATTGACATCTCTTGGTACGATTGGAATCAATACATTATCCAATTGATAAATCTTGGATTTTGCGAAATTGCTTTTCATCAACAAAATAAAATTAAATTGACTTCTTTGGCTAAAAAAGTTTTATTTGAAGGTGAAAAAGTACAATTAACCACTGTACAGAAGATTGATAAAACCAAAGCTGAAATTAAAGAACGTACACCTAAATCAGCAACTAATTCTTTATTTGAAATTTTAAGAAAACTTCGGGCTGAAATTGCAAAGGAAGAAGAAGTACCTGCTTATGTGATTTTTAACGATGCAACACTAAGACAATTGGAGAATCAACGGCCTATGAGTGATTCCGAATTTTTAGCAATAGATGGAGTAGGAAAAGCTAAATTGGAAAAATATGGTGATATCTTTATTAAGACGATTATAGACTTCCAAAAAAATAAAACTGTAAAAACCAAAAAAGAGTCCACTACATACAAAGAAACATTATCATTGTTTCAATCTGGCTTAAGTGTGGATGAGATTGCAACAAAAAGAAATTTAGGCATCAGTACTATTGCATCACATTTAGCTAAACTTTATCTTGATGGTCATCCAATTGATCTTGAAAGTTATATCAGTACTGAAGAAATTTCTCAAATTAGAGAAGCTAAAACTAAACTTGAATCTCCAAATGCTTTAAAGCCCTATTTTGACTATTTTGAAGAACAAGTCCCTTATGAAAAAATCAGATTAGCACTTGCCATTATTGAAAAAGAAAATCAAATATCATGACAATTGCTTCCTTTGATCCGATTGTAGACTCTAGGACTAAAATTCTTATTTTGGGTTCTATTCCTGGTGTAAAATCTTTAGAAAAAGTTGAGTATTACGGAAACAAACATAATCAATTTTGGAAAATGCTTTTTTCTATATTTAAGCAAGAATGTGTTCCAGAATGTTATAAAAACAAAGTCAATTTTTTACTTCAAAATCGTATTGGACTTTGGGATGTGGTACGAAATTGTGAACGAAGAGGAAGTCTAGACATTGCTATTAAAAATCAAGAAATAAATGATTTTGATTCTTTCTTCAACGAACATCCACAAATTACAACGGTTCTTTTCAATGGAAAAACAGCTTATCAGTTTTTTTATAAAAAATATGGACAAAAAGAAGGCATTACTTATTATGTAATGCCTTCTACAAGTCCTGCAAACACCATAGCATTCGATAAAAAGTTAAAGGAATGGTCTTTGGTTTTGAGTAATTTATAAGTAACGCTCTTCAAAAACTTTTTGATGGTGTTTTTGATGTCCAATAATAATGAACCCAATAGCTCGAACCGAAATTTCATTTTCTGAAGCTATACCCATTCTTGCCAATTGTTCATCAGAAAAACTTTTGTATAACAACAATGTAGCATGTCTAACTGCTGATAATTCGGTAAGTAACTCCTGCAAACCTCTTTTATTGGCGTCAGTATTATCAACATAATCATTTTCTTCGAAACCTGGCAAAGGGGTTTTGTCGTTCCTAGAAATTCGCAAAGCACGATAACTGAAAATTCTTTCCGTATCAATGATGTGTTGAATGATTTCTTTTATCGTCCACTTGCCTTCTGCATAACGATAATCAAATTTGTCCATCGGAATATTTTGGACAAATCGAATAAAATCATGCAAAGAAATCTCTAATTCCTCGATCAATTCTACATTCATAGCTGCATTAATGTATGTAGCATTAAATTTAGAATATTCATTTACTGGCAACTGATTTGAATTCATAACTATAAAATTAAGCCGAGTTTCTACTCGCGTTAGTATTTCCAAAAAGAGATCTAGTTACAATTTTTTCATAAACCCTTATGAGTTCATCATTAGGTTGAGATTCTTTGTTTAATTCGTTAATTCTTAATAAAGCATACTGTTGTATTGTTAACAAAGGTAGCACTATACGTTCTCTCATATCTATAGAAGCTTTTCCATCAGGATAATTTTCCATTAAGTCTTTATGTCCAGCAATTTTCAATAATAAACGTTTCGTTTCTAAAAACTCATCATAGATGATTTGCCAAAATTCTCCAAACTCGGGATCTTTTCGCATGTATGCCGTTAATGGAAAAAAAGATTTTGCCAAAGACATCATACTGTTTTCTAATAACGTTTTAACAAACAAAGAGTTTTTATATAAGCTATGAACTTTATCCCATTCATTATTATCTTCAAAATATTTTAAAGCTGTTCCTACTCCAAAGAAACCAGGAACATTTTGTTTTAATTGACTCCAAGATCCAACAAACGGAATCGCTCTCAAATCACTAAATTCTAAATGTTCTGAAGTATTTCGTTTAGAAGGGCGACTACCAATATTAGTTTTAGCATAATATTTTAAAGTACTCATTTGCTCCAAATACGGAATAAACTTTGGATGATTTTTAAAGTTTAAATACTTCTCATACCCCAATTCAGACATTTTGTCCAAAATTTCTTTATCCTCTTTGGATAGTCTATTTTTAGAATTATTAAAAACTTGATTGGTCACTCCTGCACTTAATAAATTCTCAAGGTTATAACGACAAGAATCCAAGGTTCCAAAATTCGAGCTAATCGTTTGCCCTTGAATCGTAATCTGAATTTCTTTATTCTCGATTTGAGGTCCTAATGAAGCATAAAATTGATGTGTTTTACCACCACCACGTGCTGGAGGTCCTCCTCTACCATCAAAAAATATAGCTTTTACGTCATATTTTCTAGATATTTCAGTCAAAGCTTCTTTAGCTTTATAAATACTCCAATTAGCCATCAAGTATCCACCATCTTTTGTTCCATCAGAAAAACCAAGCATTATCGTCTGTTTGTTACCTCTGTCTTTCAAATGTTTCGCATAAGAAGGATTAGTGTATAATTTTTCCATAATTTCATGAGCATGTTGCAGATCGTCAACAGACTCAAAAAGCGGAATGATATCTATGGTTGCTTCTTCCCAATTACTTAATTTAATCAAAGCAAAAGTTTCTAGTACATTCAATGCACTTTCATTGTTACTAATGATATAACGATTGGCTCCAAATTCCCCATTATTATCTTGTATTGTTTTTACAGCTTGAATAGATTCTAATGTTTGTCTCGTAATCACATTATCAAAAACATTAGGATCCAAATCTCCTTCCACGTTTGCTAAAACTTCAAATTTTTCGCTTTCAGATAAGCTAAAATAATTTTCAGGAAAAACAGTGGTTTTTGACTTTAGGTAATACTCTACAACATCCTTAAAAACAGCATCATGTATTTTACTATTTTGTCTAATATCTAATGTTGCAAAATGAAATCCAAACAAATTTACCCTAATTAACAAAGCCTCTAGATCGTCTAAATACAATGATTGATGTTGCTCAATAATAATAGTTTTGATCCTATGAATTTGTTCTTTGAATTCTTCTAAAGTGATAAAAATCTCTCCTTTTGAATAAAAAACTGATCGGTACAACTTTTGTTCTAATTCTGAAATTAAAACATCAACCCCAGAAAATGTCAATTTTCTTTTTAAAGCTCTAATTTCAAAATAATAACATTTCAAGATCGAAGTTCTTAATCGTTCGGCTACTTTTAGAGTAATTTCTGTTGTCACAAATGGATTACCATCTCGATCACCTCCAGGCCAAAAACCCAACTTAATTAATGGATTTTGAATGGTAGTTCCGTTAAAAACATTCTTCTCTAGATAATGTACCATTTCTCCAGAGGTATTGTAGAATACATTTTCTAAATACCATATTAAACTAATCGCTTCGTCAAAAGGATTAGGTTTTTCATTTTGTATAAATGGTGTTTTTCCTAATTGCGCCAGTAATTGCTTGATTTGAATTAAATCATTTTTGCGAATAGCCTCAGTTAAATCGTTTATTATACCTAAAACTGGCCCAGGATAAAACTGTGTAGGATGTGCCGTCAAAACAGTACGAACATTAAAGTTTTCTAAAAACGAAATCAATTCTTTTTGTTTGTTTTTAGCATCTGACTTTTCTTTTATATCACGTAAGGATCCTCGCCCCTCCATGTTGTTTACTGAGGAAAAAGCTGCGTCTTCAATTGCATCAAAAAGAACTATTTGTCTTTCTATGTACTGAATAAAATGAAACATTAAATTGATTGCCTCTTCTTCAGAAGCGTTGTTCAAATATTTTGAAGAGAAAAAATCAACAATTTCTTTTGGTGTTTCTTGTTTTTTAAATCCTTTTTCACAAATATCTGTAAACAATGGGAGCAAAACTCCCGTATTATCAACAGAATCGAAAGGTAATGTTATAAAAACACTATTATATATATGATATTTTGAAAGAACATCTCTATTGAATCGTTCAATTTTAGGAAGGGTATACATAATACTTAAATAATTTATTTTGGTTTATTGGTAGTTATTCTTTTAAAACATAAAAATGTAACATCAGGAAAAAGATTAGATACAGATGTAACACTTATACTAGTTTAAAGATGAAAATTCATAAAAAAACCCCAAGAAAACTTGAGGTTATATTTATAAATATATCGCATTCAAGTTATTACATCTCTTTAAAGATGGTATGCATCAAACGCTTTTTGTCGTTGATACTTTCTTCCAATGAGATCATAGTTTCAGTTCTGTATACACCATCGATATCATCGATCATAAAAATAACATCTTTAGCGTGTTTAGTATCTTTCGCTCTAATTTTACAGAAGATATTAAATTTACCAGTAGTCACAGAAGCTACAGTAACAAAAGGAATTTCATTAATACGTTCCAAAACAAATTTAGTCTGAGACGTGTTATTCAAAAATACACCTACATAAGCTATAAAAGAATAACCTAATTTATCATAATCCAAAACTAATGAAGATCCCATAATGATTCCAGCATCTTCCATTTTTTTAACTCTTACATGTACAGTACCTGCAGAAATTAATAATTTTTTAGCGATATCGGTGAAAGGAACTCTAGTGTTGTCAATCAACATATCTAAAATTTGATGATCTACTTCATCCAAACGAAATTTACTCATAATTCTTTAATTAATATTACTGTTTTAAGGCAAGAATGTCTACAAATATAAGAAAAAATCAATGTTTTGATAAAAAAATTAAACTTTAATCATTCCATTAACAAAAATAACCTTATTATCTAATGAAAAATTGGCTATTTGATTAATTTTAGGCAAATTATTTAGATTATCAGAATATAAAGCACCTTGTGCATCATATTCATAATGACCAAAATAAGATTCTAAATTATCGATTGCTGCAATGTAAGCTGAAAAGTTTACTTTTCCATCAATCAATTCTTCCTTATATTGAACCGCAAAATTCGTCATAATTTCATTACCATCATAATTTATTTTGATATTTTTATACATAAAATCATAAAAAACCGCTTTATTTTGAGGAATATTCAAATATTGAGTGATTTCATTATTAACTATATCGTTTTCGCAAAGTGTAGTAAAACTTGCGAGTAACGAAATAAAGATGTATTTTCTAGTTTCCTCTCTTTCATAATCGTCAGGAAAATGCCCTGCTTCAAACAAAATTGTTGGCACATCCAAATATTGAAAAGTATCTCCAATGCAATTAATATTAAAAGAGTCATCAAAACGCCCCACTTGACCCGGAATATAATTCTGCAAAATAGTATTAATCTTTTCTATTACACGAATTGCTTTTAATCGCGTAACATTAATTTCTCTTGCCTCATTGTAGGAAGGAGCCAAAAAGGAGACTGTAGCAGGTTTCCCAGTATCAGCAACACCAAAAATAGTTCTTTGATCATGAAGATTAAAGCAATAATCTGGCTGAAAAACTTCAAAAACACCTCTCAAAGTATTACTTTCAGGTTGCGTTAAATCTTGAGAATCACGATTTAAATCCACTTTATTAGCATTCTCACGAGTATATAAAGCAGCACCATCAGGATTTAAAATAGGAATAGCTAAAAAAGTAAAATCTTCTAAAAGCATTTTAGCCAGTTCAGTATCACTATTCAAAAAATTAATGAAATCCAAAAGAGCTTTTGTAGTCGTACTTTCGTTCCCATGCATTTGTGACCATAAAAAAATCTTTGTTTCTCCAGTTCCAATTTGATAAGTGTAAATTGGTTTTTGTTGCACCGAATTACCTACATGCTTTAATTGATTATTGGTATTATGTCTTTTTAAAATTGGTAAAATTGCTTCTAAAGTTAAATACCTACCTTGTATTGATTGTTCTTTGAATTGAAGGAATAATTCTAACGCTTCCATAGTTATATTTTTGATTTACAAAAGTAAACATCTTTAAAATTACATTTGTAAACAACTTATTTTTTGACTAGTTCAACTTTGTAAACTACGTTATAGAACTTAATGTATTCATATGTAAACAAACAACTGAACAACAATATAATAATATTAAATTACTTATTATCAATATATAAAATGTACACACCAGAGGTATTACTTCAAATATAATCAATACTTTATAGTTCTGATTGAAGGTAGTTTTGATACTAGTATTAAAATAGTTACATTTGTGATCAATGTTGAATTCAAAAATAATTTACAATGGTAAACACGGAAGATTTCATCAAAAGACTCGAATACTTATTAGAATATTATAGCCTAAATGCTGCTAGTTTTTCGGACAAAATCGGGGTACAACGTTCGAGTTTGTCCCACCTCCTTTCGGGTAGAAACAAGCCAAGTCTTGATTTTATTTTAAAGATTATTGAAGCTTTTCCTGATGTAGATTTATATTGGATTTTGATTGGAAAAGGGAATTTCCCTAAAGACGTTAAAATTAATTTAGATCATTCCTTATCTCCTTCCCCATCCGAAAATACAATCGTAGATCTTTTTTCAGAAGTCGAAAAAAAAACATTGCCAAAATTAATGGGTGATGATAAAAACAAGAAGACTAACTTTTCTGAAAATAATCCCTTTAGTAATGATGTAGATAAAATTGTATTTTTCTATAAAAACGGAACTTTTACCATTTTTAATCACGAATAGAAAAAATCATGTTTTTTGAAATAAAAAATATTTTTTTCGAAATATTAAAATCTCATAGCATTACCAATCAAATCCATTTTCTGGTATTTTGCCTACGACTCCATCAAAGTGTTTTTTCAAAATTTTGAGATCATCCTCATAATTACCTGAAGGTTGCATTGGGTCACCATAATGTACTATTTTTTTTCCAAAGTCAAAAGCGACAGGTATTACAGGTACGTCAGCAGCCACAGCAATGTAATAAAATCCTGTTTTTAAATGATCTACTTTTTTGCGAGTTCCTTCTGGAGCAAGTGCTAAACGAAATTCTTCTTTTCTTTTGAATATTGCGGCAATCGCTTCTACTTTATTTAATCCACCACTCCTATCTAATGGCTCCCCTCCCATATACTTAAAATAATAATTAAATGGAAATATAAAAAGCTCTTTTTTACCTATCCAATTGATTGGCAGACCAATGATTCCTCTGGTAAAAACACCCAAATAAAAATCATGATTGCTAGTATGTGGCATCACCATCATGACACATTTTTTTACATCAGGCAATACTGTGCCTTTTATTTGCCATCCCATTAGATCGAAAAAGATCCATTTATAAATTCGTTTCTTCATTTTTTTTTAAATATGAAGCAAAATAAATCATTAAAATGGTATTTTTGGTAAAATTCCATTTCAAATGCTAAAAAAACTTTTTAGTTATCTTATACCTATAAATATCTATAAATCAAAATCCGCTGTTAGTAAGTCCATTGAGGTGACATGGACTAATGGTGAACTGTTGATTGATTCTGAAAACACCAATTATTCGTATGGAAGTTTACAACGTATTCTAAGAATTGGTTTGCGAAAAATTGGCTTCAACACCATTCAATCGATGGAGAATATTTTAGTACTTGGTGTAGCTGGGGGTAGTGTTATCAAAACATTGGTTGATGAAATTAAATTCAAAGGTCAAATCACAGGTGTTGAAATTGACCCTGCCATTATTGAAGTGGCAAATTCATATTTTCAACTTAATGAAATTCCAAATTTAGAAATTCATATTCAAGATGCTTTTGATTTTATTTTAAGAAGCAAAGACCACTACAGCCTTATTATTATTGATGTTTTTCAAGATTTACAAATGCCTAATTTTTTATTTGAAACCTTCTTTATCAATCATACCGCTTCTCTCTTGAAAAAAAATGGTTTTATTCTTTTTAACACCATGATACTCAATGAAGGCGATAATGTTAGAAATAAAAACTTCATTACCAATTTTGACAACACCAATTTTAAAATTAATTCGATCCCCCGAATTGAAAGACATAATGAATTGATATTGATTCAGCGTATAAAATAATGACCTCCATAAGTGTATAACATTTACAATTTATTTTTAAAAACCTCTTTTTCCGTAAATACTAAACCATTTCGAATAGCTAAATAATACACTAACTTTTTCTGTGTTTTCTTGAAATTTCAAGCTTAAACAAATGCGTTTATATCTGTATAAATCGTTGCCACAATTATTTTTCCTATTAATTATCAGTTATTTAAAAATAATATGTACATTGTGTTATTATAACACAATAGAATTTTATTTATTGATAACCAACTAATTATATGTATATGAAAAAAAACAATATTACTTTATTACTTACAATTATTTTAGGCTCGTGTTATGTTTTAGTTTCATTTATTGATCCGCCAAAGTACCGTGATTTAAATAAAAACGGAAAGATGGATCCTTACGAAAACTCATCACTTTCTATTGAAAAAAGGATTGATGATTTGATAGCACAAATGACTATCGAAGAAAAAGCAGGTATGATGTTCATCAATGGAACTCTCATAAATTCTGATGGAAGCATTGACAAGAAAGCCAATGCCGAAGGATTCGCTGCAAGGATACCCTCGCCTAGAGAATTGATAGAACAAAAAAAAATGAATCATTTCAATTATTGGCAAACACCAAATGTAAGAGAAATGGCGATAGGTTACAATGCAATTCAAAAAGTAGCGGAAAACACCCGATTAGGAATTCCTGTAACTATTGCTTCTGATCCACGGCATTATTTTAGCAATAATATTTTTGCTATGGAAGCTAATGGATTTTCTCAATGGCCAGAACAATTAGGTTTTGCTGCTATTAATGATGAAACATTAATGAGAAAATTTGGTGATATTGCTAGACAAGAATATCTTGCAGTAGGAATTAGAGAAGCTTTACACCCTATGGCGGATTTAGCCACGGAGCCTCGCTGGCCAAGAGTTAGCGGTACTTTTGGAGAAGACGCAAAATTATCTGCTCGTATGATAAAAGCCTACATTTTAGGTTTTCAAGGTAATAAACTCGGAATTGAGAGTGTAGCTTGCATGACCAAACATTTTTCTGGAGGCGGTCCACAAAAAGAAGGTTTAGACCCTCATTTTCAATATCAAAAAGGTCAAGTATATCCTGGAAAAATGTTTGAGTACCATTTAATTCCCTTTGAAGCAGCTTTCAAGGCCAATACTGCTTCGATAATGCCTTACTATGGTATCCCAATGGATCAAACATCAGAGAATGTTGGATTTTCATATAATAAAGATATAATAACCAAGTTACTTCGTGAAAAATATAAATTTGATGGTGTGGTTTGTACAGATTGGGGATTAATTACAGATACTAAAATGGGACCTGTAGTATGGCCTGCAAGAGCTTGGGGCGTAGAAAATTTGTCCGAAAAACAAAGAGTTCAAAAAATTATTGAAGCTGGTTGTGATCAATTTGGGGGAGAAAATTGCCCCGAATACATTATAGAACTAGTAAAAGAAGGTACTATAAAAGAATCCCGAATCGACCAATCGATTAGAAGATTATTACGTCAAAAATTTGAACTTGGTTTATTTGATAATCCCTATGTAGATGTTGAAAAAGCATCAAAAATAGTTGGGCAGCCTGAATTCAAAAAGTTAGGTGAAACCGCACAAAGGCGCTCAATGACCTTATTAAAAAACGAAATCAAGCTACCTTTATCAAAAAAATCAAAGCTAAAAATCTATATAAAAAATTTAGATTCTAAAGTTGCTGCTAATTATGGAACTGTTGTGGCTACTCCTGAAGAAGCAAATATTGCGATTGTACGATTACAAACTCCTTGGGTACCATTAGAAACCGATAATCCTTTTGCCAAAGGCTTTCATCATGGTGATTTAGATTTTAAAGGTTCAGCTTTAAACGAAGTGCTGCAAATTTGTAAAAGTGTCCCTACTATCATCGATATTTATTTAGATCGCCCTGCCGTTTTTCCTGAAATAAATGCTGCTGCCAAAGGAGTTTTTGTGAATTATGGCGCCAGTGATTCCGCATTATTAGATGTGATTTTTGGAATTACAAAACCAGAAGGAAAATTACCTTTCGAACTACCTTCTTCAATGGAAGCCGTCAAAAACCAAAAGGAAGACACTCCTTATGACTCAAAAAATCCATTGTATCCTTTTGGGTTTGGACTAAAATTGTCTAGTCCTGAAAAAGTGATACAGGATTAATAAAAAATTAAATTACAATTTTAGACAGTAGCAAGCTCAGGTTTGCTACTGTTTTTTGTTTTATAGGTTCTCATTTTAATTTTGTTTTGGTGATG